>JBHIER010000304.1:0-4668 GCA_046760705.1 bacterium | reverse complement strand
AAATCCATATTTTGAGTGAATCAGAGAGAGCGCTCTGATTATCAATCCAATAAATAAGCCCTCGGCTTCAAACTACCCTCGCATTGGTACAACATAAGATAGTGTATTGCTTTATTATACACAAGTTTTTTTACGCCTTATTCCATGAAACTGCATAGTGCGGAGAGGACAACTTATGGGTGGATAAAGAGATAGTGGCTGCTTGTATCAACTTCGTCCTTGCTCATATCTCAAAGCTTTGATGGCGTTGATCGTAGCGTAGACACGGTCCGGTTCAATTGGATCAATGTGGTGAGATAACCGGTGCCTGCATACACAACGTCAGGATTTCGAGGCTCAACTTTTAAAGCACATGTATTTCAACTACGATGCAGAATCAGGAAACGGATGGTATTGGTGATCAGATGAAGATGGCGTTTTCGCGCAAAAGCGTCGCCTGGTGCGGCCTTCTATGCGGCAGACCAAAAGAGCAGGCAGGTCAAGGGATTGTCGTGGCAATCAAAACACTTTGGATGAGATGGCACCGCTGCCGACAAAGATGACCAACTTTTCGACCATATTCTTCAGTTCTCTCGAAAAGAGAGCTTGACACCTTGGAGAAATTGCACTAATTTTATATCGCAAGATCTTGAGCTTTTGAACAGTCAACCTTCAAAGACAGATGGGGTTTGCCTCTGAAAAGCTACCGGGGTAAGTCCCGCCGCATTGACAAAAGAGATGATGAACGGTGCTCATCTTTTTCATTCTATCTTTCATGGAGGAAGGAGATCGTGAACGCAAAAGAGTACAGTATGGATCAATTGAGAAACGTTGTTCTCATCGGGCACGGCGGGGTGGGAAAGACCACCCTCAACGAAGCTGCTCTGTACACAGCAGGTGAGACCACCAGGCAGGGGAAGGTCGAGGACGGATCCACTGTCTCCGACTACAATGAGGACGAGATAGAGCGGAAAATCTCCATCAGCGCTTCCCTGAGCCACCTCGACTGGAAGGGACACAAGATCAACGTGTTGGACACGCCGGGTTACGCTGACTTCATTGGAGAGGCGGTGGGGTCGTTGCGCGTTGTTGAGGGGGCGATCGTTGTGCTCAACGCTGTCTCGGGCGTGGAGGTGGGAACAGAAAAGGTGTGGAGCTATGCCGAAGGGTACGGTGTGGCCCGCCTGCTCTGTATCAACAGTATGGACAGGGAGCACGCCGACTTTTACAAGACTCTGGACATGGCCCGAGATCGGTTCGGCTCTGGAGTCGTGCCCCTCCACCTGCCCATCGGCCAGGCTGCCGACTTCAGAGGGGTGGTCGATCTGGTGAAGATGAAGGCCCTGCTCTTCGAAACCGGGGCCGGCACATTCAAAGAAGCCGACATCCCCGAGGATCTGAAGGGGAAGGTTCAAGAGTACCGGGAGAGGTTGGTGGAGGGGGTGGCTGAAAGCGACGACGAGCTATTGGAAATCTTTTTCGACTCGGGCAATCTGACCGATGAGCAGATGAAGGAAGGCTTGAAGAGGGGGATCCTCAACGGACAGATCTTTCCGGCCCTGTGCGAAGCGGCCCTTTCAAACATGGGCACTGGCGCCCTTTTGGACGCCGTCGTCGACTATGTCCCCTCACCCTTGGAGGTTCCGGTGGACGATGGTCCAGTGGAGCCGAAGCTCGAGGGGCCCGCAGCGGCCCTGGTCTTCAAAACCATCTCCGAGCCGCACGTCGGTGAGCTCTCCCTCTTTCGAGTCTATTCGGGGACGCTCAAAACCGGCGCCGATGTGCTCAACGCGACTGCGGATGCCACCGAGCGCATCGGACAGATCTACGCCATGAAGGGCAGGGAAAGGAAGGAGGTCGGTTTTGTCTCTGCCGGGGACATGGGCGCAGTGGTCAAATTGAGAAACACCCACACCGGCGATACCCTCTGCGATAAAAAGAACAAGATTGCCTTAAAAGGCATCGATTTTCCCGGGCCGAACATCAACATCGCTATTGAGCCCAAAACCAGAGGCGATGAGGAGAAGATCTCCAATGGACTGCAGAGTTTGCACGACGAGGATCCCACTTTTGTTGCCAGGTACGATCCGGAGCTGAAGCAGATGATCATCTCCGGTCAGGGTGAGCTCCATTTGACCGTCATCATTGAACGTCTCAAGCGTAAGTTCAAGGTGGAGGTGAACCAACTGGAGCCGAAGATTCCCTATCGGGAGACCGTCACCGCCGTCGGCGACTCGAAGTATCGGCACAAGAAGCAGACCGGTGGGGCCGGTCAGTTCGCCGAAGTTTGGATGAGGGTTGAGCCTCTGCCCAGAGGTTCCGGTCTAAAGTTTGAGAGCGAAGTGGTCGGCATGGCCATCGACCGCGTCTTCATCCCCTCCATCGAGAAGGGAGTTCGGGCCGCCTCTCAGGAGGGAGTCATCTCCGGGCATCTGGTGACCGATGTGAAGGCCGTCGTCTACGACGGGAAACAGCACCCTGTGGACTCCAAGGACATCGCCTTTCAGATCGCTGGGCGCGAAGCCTTCAAGGAGGGGTTCCAGAACGCCAAGCCCATCTTGTTGGAGCCCCTCTACGACGTCGAGGTGACGGTGCCTGAGGCTTATACCGGTGATGTGGTGGGGGATCTGAACAGCCGCCGAGGTAAAATCTTGGGTATGGAGGCCCGCGGCCCTTTCCAGGTGGTCAAGGTCAAGGTGCCGCTGGCCGAGATGTACAAATACTCCACCGCCCTCCGGTCACTGACCCAGGGAACCGGCGGACATACTATGCAATTTTCCCACTACGAGGAAGTGCCTAAAGATATTCAAGAGAAGATCATCACCCAGGCGAAGGCGGACAAGGAGAAGGGATAGCCCAGCTTTCAGCGGGCGAAGGGACGAAGCGGACCATCGATCGGCCTCCGGCCTGGGAACCGGGTATCGTCTGATTTTTGTTGCCAACGGCCCAATTTTATCTTATTTTTTGACACATGTTTTCAATTCCAAGAGGAGGATGAGCGATGTCCGGCCATTCCAAGTGGAGTAGCATCAAACACAAGAAGGGGAGAATGGACGCTCAGCGGGGTAAGATCTTCACCAAGCTGATCAAGGAGATCACTGTGGCCGCCCGCAACGGAGGTGGTGAGCCGGCGGCAAACCCCAGGCTGAGAACAGCCATCCAGGCGGCCAAAGATGCCAACATGCCGGCTGAAAACATCGACCGGGCCATCAAAAAGGGGACCGGTGAACTTCCCGGTGTAAAATATGAGGAGTTCACCTACGAAGGTTACGGTCCCAACGGTGTGGCCATCTTGGTGGAGACCATGTCCGACAATAAGAACCGGACCACGGCCGATCTTCGCCACATTTTCGGCAGATACCGCGGCCGCCTGGGAGAGGCTGGCTGCGTCGCCTGGATATTCGAGCTGAAGGGGTTGATTGCTGTTGACCAGGACAGATGCAACGAAGATACCCTCTACAGCCTGGCCCTTGAAGCCGGAGCCGAGGACATCAGGCCTGAGGATGGGTCCTTTGAGGTCATCACCGCGCCCGGTGATTTTGAAAAGGTTCGCCAGGCCATCGCAGAGGAGGGGATCGAATACATCCAGGCTGAGATAAGCAAAATCCCGCAGAGGCTCGTCAAGCTGGACGGCTCCGAGGCCCAGCTGACCCTGCGATTGGTCGAAGCTTTGGAAGAGCACGACGATGTGCAGAAGGTGTACGCCAACTTCGACATCGACGAAAGCATCATGGAACAGATGGGATAAATTGGCAGGTCCCTGAGTAACTGGAGAGAGTCTTTGATCATTCTCGGTATAGATCCCGGGATCAGAGCCACCGGCTACGGCATTATTAGACTGTGCGATGGGCAGCCGAAGTCCGAGGGTTACGGGGCCATCGGACCCGAGACCGGAGCACCCTTTCCCCAGCGGTTGAACCGCATCTACGAAGGCATCGCTGAGGTCATCGATACCTACAGACCGGATCACATCGCCGTTGAGGACGTCTTTTACGGCAAGAACATCCGATCCACCCTGACCATAGGCCAGGCCCGGGGTGTGGCCATTCTGGCCTCAGTCAGGGCCGGGATCGACATCTCCGAATACTCGCCCCGGGAGGTGAAGCGGGCGGTGGTGGGTTCGGGGGCGGCGTCCAAAGAGCAGGTCAAATTTATGGTGAAAAAGATCCTGGGGCTGGAGAGCCCGCCCACCCCTGGCGACGCGGCCGACGCCCTGGCTGTGGCCCTCTGCCACGCCCACAGAGTCGGTTTGAATCACTGAACACGAGCCCGAGGGTCCGTTCCGACGAGTGACTGAGAACCGGTTCGCCCTTGAGAATGTGACTGGTGGTGGATGTCAACGGCATCGGCTATGGCATCAACATCCCCCTGTCCAGTTACCAACAGGTTGGCTCCCTCGGCTCTGAGGTGCACCTGCTGACCCATCTCCACGTCCGGGAGGACATCCTTCAACTCTACGGGTTCACCACAGAAGAGGAGCGCGAACTCTTTCAGATGCTCGTGGCCATCTCCGGCATCGGTCCCAAAATGGCCCTGTCCATTCTCTCTGGAATCTCTGTTGAAGATTTCCAACGGGCTATTGTCAGTAACAACGTCGACGTGCTCGTGAGCATCTCTGGCATCGGCCGCAAGACTGCCCAACGGCTCATCGTTGAACTGAAAGAGAAGTTCGGTGATGTGGGGGAGGAT
>JBHIER010000303.1:0-4678 GCA_046760705.1 bacterium | reverse complement strand
TGGTGTTTCTCGTCGTGGATTGTCCCGGCCCAGAAGAAGTTGACCGGCCTTGAGAACCAGCCGAAGCTCAGTTTTTTGGCTGGCCGGAGGAGTATCTGCAGCAGGACCGGCACCAAAGTCACCGCCAGAACCGCGGCGAAGAACATCGAAAAATTCTTGGTGAAGGCTAAGGGTTTAAAGAGCCGTCCCTCCTGGGCCTCCAGGGTGAAGATGGGCATAAAGGAGACAGCGATGACCAGGAGCGAGAAGAAGATAGGCCGTCCCACCTCCTTGGCTGCTCCTAAGAGGACATCCGCTATATCCCTGGACCGCCCCCCGGCCTCCCACTCCTCCAGGCGCTTGTGCGAGTTTTCCACCAGGACGATGGAGGCGTCGACCATGGCCCCGATGGCGATGGCGATCCCGCCCAGGGACATGATATTGGAAGTCAACCCCATGTAATACATGGGGATGAAGGAGAACAGCACGGCAATGGGCAGGGTGATGATGGGGATCAAGGCCGAGCGGAAATGCCACAGGAAGATGATGAGGACCAGGGCTACGGCGATGCACTCTTCGGTCAGCTTCTCTTTCAAGGTGTCCATGGCTCTGTGGATCAGATCTGAGCGGTCGTAGGCTGTTTTGATCTCCACCCCCTCGGGCAGTCCGACCTTCAACTCCTCGAGCTTCTCTTTTACAGCTTCAATGACTTTGAGGGCGTTTTCCCCGTATCGCATGACGATGATGCCGCCGACGATTTCGCCCTCTCCGTTCCACTCGGCCAGCCCGCGGCGCAGCTCCGGCCCCAGGTGCACATCGGCCACGTCTCTGGTAAGAATAGGCACGCCATTTTCATCCACGCCCAAGGGGACGTTCTCCACATCTTCCACGGACTGAATATAACCCAGGCCGCGGACCATGAACTCCGTCTCCCCTATTTCGATGAGCCTGCCGCCGACATCGTTGTTGCTGCGTCTCAAGGCCATTCTGACCTTGGAGAGAGGGATATTGTAGGCTAAGAGTTTGTTCGGATCGACTTCGACCTGGTACTGTCTGACGAAACCACCGACACTGGCCACCTCAGAGACGCCCGGCACACTGGCCAGCTCGTACCGAAGGTACCAGTCCTGTATGGACCGAAGTTCTGACAGGTCGTATTGATCGCCGCCGTCCAGAACATACTCGTACACCCACCCCAGACCCGTGGCGTCAGGACCCAAGACTGGGGTGACACCCTGGGGCAGGCGGCCGGAGACATAGTTGAGATACTCCAAGACCCGACTGCGAGCCCAGTACAGGTCAGTCCCATCCTCGAAGATGATGTAGACCATGCAGAATCCGAAGAAGGAATACCCGCGAACCACCTCGGCGTAGGGGACAGCCAGCATAGCTGTGGTCAGGGGATAGGTGACCTGATCCTCCACCACCTGGGGCGCTTGACCCGGGTACTCGGTGAAGATGATGACCTGCACGTCGCTCAGATCGGGAATGGCATCGATGGGGGTCTCGCTGAGAGCGTAGAAGGCCCCTGCTACTGCGACAAAGGTGAAGACAATGATGAGAAATTTATTCTGAACCGACCATTCTATCGTTCTTTCCAGCACAGCATTTTCCTTTCTTTCACTTTTTCTCGACCAGCTTCATCTCGCAGATTGGACACCGCTCCTCAGGATCGTGGGTGACAAACTCCGGGTGCATGGGACAGGTATACAAAGCCTCTCCCAAGCTTTCCATTTTTTCCGGTTCAGCGACCGGCTCAACCACTTTCTCGACCAGCTTCATTTCACAGATGGGGCAGCGCTCATCGGGATCATGCGTAACAAACTCGGGGTGCATGGGACAGGTGTAGAGAGCCTCCCCGGCGCTTTCCATTTCCATCTCCACTGGACTTTCTTCTTCCATTTTTTTCGGCTCAGCGGCATGTTCAGCGAGCTGTTTTTTGGCCGCCATCATCTTCTGAATGGCCTCCTGCATGCGGCTCTCCGAGTCCAACATGAACTGGGCCGAGGTGACCACCTGCTCCCCCTCAAAGAGTCCGGAAAGGACCTGGACATAGTTGTTCTCAGCTTCAGGACCTAATCTGATCTGCCGAGGTTCGAATTTGCCTTCATCCCGTTCGACAAAGACGACGCTTCGCTCCCCGGAACGGATGACCGCCTCGCGTGGTATGGCCAAAGCATCGTGTCCGATGGATGAACTGAGTCGTACATTCACGTACATATCGGGCTTCAGTTTCAGGTCAGGATTGGGGAACTCCAGCCGCACCTCCACGTTGCGGGCCTTCTTGTCCAGATAGGGGTAGATGTAACTGACGTGCCCGTGGAAAATCTCGCCCGGTATATAAGAAAGTTCCATCTCCGCCTCCTGTCCCAGGAAAACCCAGGGCAGTTCGTAATCGTAGACCGTGACGTGGACCCAGACGGTGGTCAAATCGGCGATAGTATACAGGTCCATCCCCTCCTTAACGAACAGGCCGTCCAAGGCATGCTTGTGGATCACGATTCCATTTGCAGGTGAGGTGAGAGTGATGGTCTTGCGCACCTGGCCGGTCTCCTCCAATCTCCTGATCTCCGCCTCCGGGATGTCCCACAGCTCTAAGCGCCGGCGAGTGGATTTGAGCAGGGATTCGGCCCCTTCGGCCACCTCAGCGAAGGAGCTGCCACCCAGCAGATCTTTACTCTTCAAAGCCAGTATATACTCCTCCTGGGTCGATACCAATTCCGGCGAATAGATCTCCAGAAGTGGGTCACCCTTTTTCACCGCCTGCCCCGTGTAGTCCACGTATAATCTCTCGATCCAGCCAGAAATTTTTGTATTCACGGCAAAGAGTTTCCTCTCATCATAATCGATGTGGCCCACTGTGCGGATGACCCTCTGCAGGTTTCTCTTCTCCACCGCTGCCGTTTTCACACCCATATTCTGGACTGTGACCGGATCGATGGTGATGATGCCTCCGGAGCCGACCTCATTTTCGTAAACCGGCACCAGGTCCATGCCCATCTTCGACTTGCCTGGATGATCGTAAATTTCGGTCGGATCCATGGGGGCCCGCCAATAGAGGATCTTGCCTTTCCCCTTGGAAGTACCACTGCCGCCGCCTTTAAGTGGCGTCAGTTTCATGCCGCAAATGGGGCAATTGCCAGGTTCCTCGGAGATCACTTCCGGATGCATGCCACAGGAATAGAGCTGGGCCTCCCCACTGTCTGAACTGACCGTGCTCACGGCCTGGGTATGTCCACGGTCCCAAGGTTTGACTATATACATAACCGCAGCCCCAACTAACATGCCCAGGGCCAAAACGACGGTGAATGACACCAAGTGTCTTTTCGAGTTCATGGTTTATCCCTCTCTTTTATCCAGTTAAACTCACACCCACAACCTCCTCTAACCGCGCCAGGGCCTTCTCGAAGCTCACCAGCTCCTGGTAGTACTTCAATTCGTAATTGAGCAAAGTGATGAGATTATCGAGGAGCGTCAAAAAATCCACTTTCACCACCTCATAGCGACAGACTGGCCTGAGGAACGATGCCCGTGCCGTAGAGCTTGACCAGTTTGTCCGCCGTCTGGGCGATCACATAATAGTCCTTCACTTTAAAGAGAAGAGTCTGTCTGGTGGCTTCGTAGCTTTGCCGGGCCGAATTGAGACTGAACTCCGCCTCCTTCACCCCGTACCGTTCCTTTCTACCAAAGTAGAGAGGTACCTCCACCCCCACATTAAAGTCCCAGATATTTTTGAACCCCTCAGGCCGATTAAACCATCCAGCCTTCACCGTGAAATCCGGAAAGTATTCGCGCTTGGCCAGGGAGAGGGCTGAAGAGTTCCGGTCAATGGCCCACTGGACGGCCAAAAGCCGGGGCGAGTTGGCCTCAGCCAACTTGTTTAACTCCTCCAGGCTGTAACGAAAAACAGATTGCTTGACCTCGGCCGGCTGGCCCAGGGGTGCGTGCGGCGGGCGGTCCAGCAGTGAGTTAATTTCGGCCTCAAGGCTCTCCCTTTTCTGCTCTAAATCGGTCAACCTCTCCACAAACCTGGAAATCTCCACCTGGGCCTTCAAGACATCCTGTTGAATACCTTCGCCCACAGCATATTTGGCCTCGGCAATCTGTTCAAACTTCTCCAGGATTTCTTTGTCCTTTTCAATGACCTCAATAGATTTGTGAACAAAGAAGAGGCTGTAATAAGCCACCTTTAACCGAGACAGGACATTGAGCCTGGTGGCATTGAGTAACTCCTTCTGCCTCTCGGTCTCCATACCCATAATCTTCCCTCGAAGTGAGAGTTTTCCCGGGAAGGGGATCATCTGGGCCGCAGTGATGCCGACCATGCTCATGGACTCTTCGCCGACGGTCAATTCGTCAAACCCTACATTCCGAATGCCAAAGGTGAGCTGGGGATTGGGCAAGGTGCTCACCTGAGAGATCGTCGCTTCGGTGGCCAGCCATCGCTCTGTGGCGGCCAGGATTTCAGGGTTGTTCTTCAATGCTTCATCAATTAAGCCATCCAGGGTTATGGCCGCCTCCTCCCCCCGGCTGTAGCCGGGAAGGATGAGAAACGTAACGAGCATAACGGCACAGACTACATGGCAAAAGGTGCTGGAAAAACTCCGATCCATAATCTTATCCTCCTTAATCGATGGGGGGCTTCGTCACCACTCTTTCTCACAAAATAGTGTTGTCCCAGACAGGTCTTCCCACTGTG
>JBHIER010000302.1:0-4723 GCA_046760705.1 bacterium | reverse complement strand
CCAACCGGGGCGAGATCGCACTGCGCATCATTCGGGCTTGCAAAGAGTTGGGCATCGACACCGTAGCCGTCCACTCTGAGCCCGACGTCGATTCCCTCCACGTCCGTTTTGCCGATGAGGAGGTGTGCATCGGACCGGGGCCGAGCAATCAGAGTTACCTCAACATCCCGGCCATCATCAGTGCGGCAGAAGTGACCAATGTTGATGCCATCCATCCCGGATACGGATTTTTGGCGGAGAACGCCTACTTTGCCGAAATCTGCGAGTCCTGCGACATCAAATTTATTGGACCTTCGTCACAGATCCTGCGCCAAATGGGCGACAAGGTTGTGGCCAGAGGGACTATGGCCAACGCGGGCGTGCCTATCATCCCCGGCAGTGACGGGCCTGTGTCCAGCATCACTGAGGCCCGGCAGACGGCCCGAAAGATCGGATATCCCACCATCATCAAAGCAGCCGCCGGAGGAGGCGGACGGGGCATGCGCATCGTTCGCTCCGAAAGCGAACTGGAGATCAGCTTCCACACGGCGAAGGCCGAGGCCGAAGCCGCTTTTACCAACTCAGAACTCTATATGGAAAGATGGATCGAAAATCCCAGACACATAGAGATACAACTTCTCGGCGATGAGCACGGCAACCTCATCCATCTCGGTGAACGCGACTGCTCCCTTCAACGGCGTTACCAGAAACTGCTGGAGGAGTCCCCATCCCCAGCGGTGGACCCACGCTTGCGGAAACAGTTGGGCGAGATGGCCATCAAAGGGGCAAGGAGTATCAATTATCAGAGCACCGGAACGGTCGAATTCCTCCTGGACGAGGAGAAGAACTTCTACTTCATGGAGATGAACACTCGAATTCAGGTTGAGCACCCGGTCACTGAGATGGTGATCGGGATGGATCTGATCAAAGAACAGATCCGGCTGGCCGCTGGCGAGCGGTTGCGCTGTTCTCAGGACAAGATCACCCTTCACGGCCACGCCATCGAATGTCGAATCAACGCCGAGGACCCGGACAAGGGGTTCCAACCTGCACCAGGCACCATCACCAGTTTCCATGTCCCTGGAGGCCCGGGCGTGCGGGTGGACACCCACGTCTACGCCAGATATCACATCCCCCCCTATTACGATTCGCTCTTAGCCAAAGTGATCACATATGGGAGAACCCGCCAAGAGGCCATCGGCCGCATGGAGAGGGCTCTGGAGGAATTGGTCATAGAAGGCGTGCCGACAACGGTGCCCTTTCACCAGAGAGTGATTCGGGACGAACGCTTTCGAAGAGGCGAAGTCCACACAGGAGTTGCTGAAGATGTGATGGCCGGTATCAAGCAGAGCTGTTCTTCATGACAGCTGGATTATTGGCCACAGAGACGCAGAGATCTTCAGGAATACAGGAGTACTGGAGTGTTGGAGGATTGCTGTATTGAAAATCTTGGGGTCAGTTCGCAGGCCTCGCAGATTCATATCCGAACCCGACCCTACTCCACCAATTCAACTCTCCAACACTCCAATATTTCAATACTCCAGTCTGTCCTCCGCGTCTCAGTGGCTGATGGGTTAAACTCAATAGAAGGAGGAACCTGTGAAAACCCCGGAGGATCTGTTGTATTCGAAAGAACACGAGTGGACTGCGATCGAAAACGATGTGGCCACTGTGGGGATCACCGACTACGCGCAGAGCGAATTGGGCGATATTGTTTTCATTGAACTGCCGGAGGTAGGAACAGAAGTGAAACAGATGGAGTCTTTCGGCACCATCGAGGCGGTAAAGACGGTATCCGATCTCTATTCCCCAGTATCGGGTGAGATCATCGAGGTCAATACGTCCTTGGAGGACGAACCGGAACAGATCAATTCTGACCCCTACGGTAACGGATGGATGATCAAAATCAGAATGAGTGACGAGTCTGAGCTGGAGGATCTGCTTTCGGCCGGCCAGTACAAGGATCTGATTGGAGGTTAGGGTGGCTTACGTTCCCAGCACTCCGGAGGAGAGGAGGCAGATGCTGAAAACCGTCGGCCTCTCCTCAGCCGAGGACCTTTTAGGGTGTATCCCCCAGGAGGTCCTTTTGAAGCGTGAGCTCGACCTTCCTGAAAGCCTTTCAGAGCTGCAGGTGGTCGATCTGATGTCGAAGCTGGCTGAAAGCAACAGGGATCTCGGCCATGTCCTCTCCTTCCTCGGTGGTGGCGTCTACGATCATGCCGTTCCCCGGGCAGTAGACCACATCATCAGCCGTTCGGAGTTTTACACCGCATACACGCCCTATCAAGCCGAGGTGAGTCAGGGCACCCTTCAGGCCATCTATGAGTACCAGTCGATGATCTGCCAACTGACTGGGATGGATGTGGCCAACGCCTCCATGTATGACGGCGCATCGGCCCTATCTGAGGCGGCACTCATGGCCCATGCTGTTACCCGGCGGACTGAGGTGGTCGTGGCCCAGACGCTCAATCCTTTTTATCTCAGGGTCTTAGAGACCTACGGTCGCAATCTGGGACTGGCTATACGGAGGGTGGCCTGGGAGGAGGGCACAACAGACCTGGCCGAGCTCCAAAAAACCCTTTCCGATGGAACAGCCTGCTGCATCATTCAGCATCCCAACTTCTTCGGTTGCTTAGAGCCCATGGACGAAATCGAGCCCCACGTTCACGGTGTGGGAGCTCTGTTCATTGCGGCCGTTGACCCCATCTCGCTGGCACTGCTGAAACCGCCCGGCGCTTACCGGGCCGATGTCGCCGTGGGCGAGGGACAAGCTCTGGGAAACCCCCTCAGTTACGGTGGCCCCTATTTCGGTTTCTTCGCCACCAAGAAGGAACTCATCCGAAGGATGCCAGGGAGGATTATCGGAGCCACAACCGATGCCGAGGGCAGACGCGGCTTCGTCTTAACCCTCCAGACTCGGGAGCAGCACATTCGCCGCGAGAGGGCCACCTCCAACATCTGTACCAATGAAGCCCTCAACGCCCTGGCCGGGACGGTCTATCTCTCTCTCTTGGGTAAGGAAGGGCTGCGGGATGTGGCGGAACTCTGCCTCCAAAAGAGCCACTACGCTCTCGAGCGAATCGAAGAACTGGACCGATTTGAGCGGAGGTTCTCTTCGCCCTTCTTTAAAGAATTTGTGATGAGAACACCCGGACCGCCCGGAGAGATCGTCAACCGGCTGGCCGAAGAAGGTATCTTTGCCGGCATTAACCTGGATCGGTTCGACATCGGGCTGGACGACTCTCTGTTGGTGGCAGTGACGGAAAAACGGACCAAAGGTGACATCGACCGGCTGGTTGAACGCCTAAAGTCAAGTGGTTACGATTACAAGTGAAAAAGAGATAACGTAACCGAAAGACGCAACAGACATCATGACCCTAACCCAAAAACGTTTCCGGTTCAGGTTCGATGAAAAAGACCAAATACTCCACATTGAGAGACATGCCCCGGGTGAAAAAGCCGCGGGAAAGACTCTTGGAAAAGGGGCCGGAGGCCTTGAGGGATCACGAGCTTCTGGCCATTCTCCTGGGAGCCGGATACAGAGGAAAGAACGTGCTGGACGTTTCGCGGCGAATCCTTTCTGAGTATCCACCCGAAACTCTGACCAAGATTCCCATTAAGGAGCTGAGGAAAGTCAAGGGAATTGGACCGGCTAAGGCCTGCACTATTAAAGCCGCTTTCGAATTGAGCAAGCGAGCCTTTTCCGTCGATCAGGACACCCTCCCAGCGGTGAAGACACCGAAGGACGTGGCGGACACAGTCGTTGACGTCCGCAGGAAGAAGAAAGAGCACTTCGTCGTCCTGTACTTAAATGCCCGGAACCAACTGATCCACAAAGAGACAGTCTCGGTGGGAACGCTCAATGCGAACATCGTCCATCCGAGAGAGATCTTTCAACCGGCGGTTGTGAACTCTGCGGCCAGCATCATCCTCGTTCACAATCATCCATCGGGCGACACAGCACCCAGCAACGATGACATCCAACTGACCCAACGGATGGTCAGAGCCGGTGAGATGATGGGCATCGACGTTCTGGACCACGTCATTGTCAGCGAGCGGGGCTATCTGAGTCTGAAGGAGAAAAGGCTGATTTGATTGGTGTCTGTCCGAATGGCGCTACGTAGGAATGAACCCCTCTCAGTCTCGGCGGTCACTTCCTCAGCGACAAGCAGTGAGAGCTTTACCCCCATACCTGCAAATCCTATTCCTTCACCTCTTATCTTGGTTGTTGCCGCAATGTCGTGATATTCCTCCAAGTTTCGAGCTATCATACCCTCCCCATCATCCACAACGCTGACAGTCTAACACTCAGGGACGGTTAGAAACTGAATTTTAGAAACACCAGAATCCAATGCATTAGCGACGAGTTCTGTAATGATAGCTTCCTCCTGAGGATAGGGATAGCTATCTTGTATGTCCTCAAGCAAATGTTTTAGGTTGACGCGTGTCTCACCCATTGGTTTACTCCTCAAGAGTTGTAATCCGCTGTTTCGGATAACGACCAAGCTCACCGGCCGCTATGGAGCGGAGCCGAATAGCGGTCAGGTGAGCTTTGTTAGGCGCGGGATCTTGCCACTCCTTCTTGTAGCTGTTGCTAAAGTATGAAAGTCCTGGGCCCTGTAAGTTTCAAGGTCTTGCGGTCTGACCTTCAAATACTCCCAAGATTCTCCGGTAAGCCTCTCAATATTGGCACACCACCGAAGTGCCTCCTTGTCCTTTATAGGCACGTCTACGCCTTCCATTC
>JBHIER010000301.1:0-4738 GCA_046760705.1 bacterium | reverse complement strand
CGAAGAACGCTGCTCTCCAGATTTTAAGCAACGATCCTGACGAGGAGACCGAAGAGGTTCCCCTGACCGGAGACGGGTGCGCCTACCCTGACATTGCTGTGGACCCCTCCTTGTGGGATTTCAACCTCGTCGATGTGGGCGACTTTGAGGAAATCTTGATTGTGGTCTCCAACCTTGGCTGTCAGATGCTGGAGGTAACGGCCACCAGCATCGTGGGAGGTGATCCGGACCAGTTTGTGATCGTCAGCGGCGGGGGACCGTTCACGATTGCCCAGGGGCAGACCCACGACATGCTGGTCCGATTTAGGCCAACCTCAGGTGGGTCCAAGAGCGCTGTGCTGCAGATCGTCAGCAACGATGCTGATGAGAACATCAAAAACGTCTCATTGAATGGCGAAGGCTGTTCCTATCAGGATGTATCTATCAATCCCACCTCCTGGAATTACGGGACGGTGGATATCGGGAGCTTTCAGGATAAGACGTTCGTTCTCTCCAACCTCGGCTGCCAGATCCTGCAGGTGACAGGGGTCGAGCTCGTAGGGCCTGATACGGATCAGTTCTCCATTGTCGATGGCCACGGTGCCTTCACTCTGGTTCAGGGGGAGAGAAGGAACATGGTCGTTCGCTTCGGACCCACATCGGGGGGGAGTAAAACGGTCACCCTCCAGATAACCAGCAATGATCCCGACGAAGCCACTTTACAAGTGCAGTTGAGCGGCGGAGTCTGTTTGGAACCCGACATCGGGGTGAATCCGACATCATGGGACTTCAGTACAGTGAACGTGAGCCAGCATACGGACAAACCGATCGTCGTCTCAAATACGGGATGCCAACTGCTGGAAGTCTCGGCGACGAATATCGTCGGCCCTGATGCAGGTAGTTTTTCGGTCCTCAGCGGTGGCGGTGCCTTCACAGTGGTCCAGGGGGAGACGGACAGCGTCGTGGTGCGGTTTGCTCCGACATCCGGCGGGGGCAAAAGCGCCACCTTGCAGATCGTCAGCAACGATCCGGACGAAGGGACGAAGGATATCTCGCTGAGTGGAACAGGCTGCTCCCAGCCGGACATCGCGCTTGATCCCCCCTCCTGGAATTACGACCAGGTGGCAGTGGGCGACCATGCGGACAGGATCTTCGTAGTAGCCAACGGGGGTTGTCAGGATCTGGTGGTCTCGGGAACGGCCGTAGTCGGGTCCGACGCCGCCCAGTTCGCCATTGTGAGTGGAGGTGGCCCCTTCACCGTGGTGCAGGGTGGGGCTCACAGTGTGGTGGTCAGGTTCTCCCCAACCGATGGAGGGGCGAAGACAGCCTCGTTCCAGGTCCACTCAAACGATCCGGATGAGGAGGAGTATTCGGTTCCGCTCACTGGTAGCGCTGTTGCCCCGGACATCGCCCTCTCCGATACGAGCCATGATTTCGACGGTGCACCCATCGACCAGCCGCAGTACTGGATCTTGGAGATCTCCAACGTCGGTGACGGCGATCTGACCGTCACAAGTATCAGCTCCGATCGGGCCGATTTTGCTGTCTCCTATCCGACCTTTCCGCAGACCGTCCTCCCGGGTGAATTCATCAGTGTGGCGGTCGTCTTTATCCCCTCTGTGACCGGACTTATTACCGGGAGTCTGACTATTGCCTCAAACGATCTCGACGAGCCGACACTGTCGGTATCGCTGCGCGGTCTCGGTCTGGTGCCGGATATCGAACTGTCTGAGACCAGCCACAATTTCGGCGGTGTGGTTGTGGGAAATGCGACAGAGTGGATCTTGACCGTCACCAATATGGGCACTGGCGATCTGGTGGTGAGGACCATCGGCTCGGACAACCCCGTCTTTGCGGTGGACATCACCTCCTTTACGGTGGAGCCGGGAGGGAGCCAACTGGTGACGGTGACCTTTGGCCCCACGGCCGCAGGTCTCACCTCCGGCCTGCTGACCATCTTCAGCAGCGATCCGGACGAGCCTGTTCTCTCCGTCGTTCTGACAGGAGAGGGGCTGGTGCCCGACATTGAGGTGGTGACCAGCCATAATTTTGGCGATGTGCCGGTGGGAAATTTCGCCCAATGGACCATGACGGTATCGAACGTGGGAACTGGAACCCTGGTGGTCAGTGGCGTCGGTTCGGATAATCCGGATTTTACCGTAGCGCCGACATCCTTCACCGTAGTGCCCGGGGGCAGCCGTGACGTCGTCGTCACTTTCACCCCTTCGCAAGGAGAGGCCATCTCCGGCCAGATCACGGTTGTGAGCAACGATCCGGACGAGCCGATGGTGACGGTCTACGTGATGGGAAATGGTTTGGTCCCAGACATCAATATCCCTGTGGCCAGTTATGATTTCGGTGGGGTGCTCTGGGGCGATTCGGCGACCTGGAATTTGGACGTGCAAAATGTTGGGCCGGGTGAGCTCTTCGTGACGGACATTGCGTCCGATAATCCCGATTTCGGGGTCGACCTGATCACTTTTACTCTCATCCCTGGAGCCAGCCAATCCGTTGGAATAACATTTGTCCCCTCGACCGGTGGTCCCATTTTCGGTCAACTCGTCGTCTCCTCAAACGATCCTGACGAGCCCACGGTGACGGTGGGTTTGACCGGTACGGGTCTGGTGCCGGACATCGATATCTCAGCCACCAGCCACACTTTTGAAAACGTACCCGTGGGTCAGTCCTCTGACTGGATCTTGACGGTCTTCAACGTAGGCACGGGCGATCTTGAGGTGAAGGATGTGGTGTCCAATAGCTCAGATTTTCGGGTTGACATCACCGCCTTTTCGGTGGTGCCCAATCTCAGTCGAGACGTGACGGTGACCTTTACCCCTTCGACCGAGGGATTGATCTCTGGCCAGTTGACCATCTACTCCAATGATCCCGATGAACCCACAGTTGGGGTGATGGTGAGCGGAGCGGGCCTGGTGCCAGATATCGAGATCCCGACCAGCTTTGACTTTGGCGAGGTAGGAACCGATTCCTCAGCGGAGTGGACTCTTCTCATTGAAAATGTCGGCGGAGCAGACCTGATCGTGAACGATGTCAGATCCGACAACGCTGCTTTTACAGTGACTTCTCCACCCTTGCCCCTGACCATCGGTCCGGGAAGCAGTCAGAGTGTCCCTGTCACCTTTGCTCCCAGCGACTCCGAGATATATAACGGGAAGCTGACCATTACCAGCAACGACCCGGACGAGCCGAAACTGTACATCTCCCTGACCGGGATAGGGATTCCACCAGTAAGTGTCCAGTTGAACAGTTTTGTGGCCCTGGCCCACGAGGGTGTTGTCCTCCTGCGCTGGACTGTTGGGGCAGCAAAGGGCTGTATGGGGTTTCACGTCTATCGCAGCAGTTCTATGGACGGAGTCTACGAGCGGCTGACCCGTTCCCTGATTCCGGTCGTCTCGGGGGCCCATACGTATCGAGATGGCTCCACTTCCGGCCAGGGGTTCTATTATTATCGCCTGGGGGCTGTGGACCTCACCGGCCGTGAAGAGTATGTGGGGGTCGCTTCGGTCAAAGTGGCCGGACTGGTCCCCGGCGATTTCGGCCTGGCCCACAACTATCCCAACCCCTTCAACCCTGAGACGCGCATCGCATATACGCTGCCTGAGGGAGGTCGGGTGACATTGGCCGTTTACAACACCTTGGGCCAGAAGGTGAAGAGGCTGGTGGACGGGTCCCAGTCATCGGGGCGCTATGCTGTCCTCTGGGATGGGCGCGACGACCTCGGCCAGGATGTGCCCAGTGGCATCTACATTGCCGTTCTTCGTTCAGGAACGTTTACCGACAGAAAGAAAATGGTCTTATTGAAATAAGGACACCTTTGCCGCATAGTAAAATGAGCAGATTGAATTGCGTTGTCTTTGTTTGAGAGACATCGGTTTCAAATTGGAGGGTGATACGCTGTCCATTTTTCTATACTAAGACTACACCGGAGTGAACTATTAGGCGGTTTCTCGGATAGCGAGGGAAGGGGAGTATAGTCGGCAGAATATTAGATGATAAGTTAAAGTCGCGTTATGAAAACCTCAATTCAAAATCTAATGTCAAAGTTTATAATAGACGGTGACAAAGGAGGTTGAGCCATCTCGGGCCTTTTGGCTTAAATAAACCGGTAGAGATTACGAAGGGAAAGTTTTTCGGCTATTCTAAAAAATTGGCCTTAGGAGATTAGTGTTGAAATCTTTTGTTACTATCCTTACGTTTATTTTAATGGTCTTCACAGCTACCTTTGTATTGGCCCAGAGAATAGTCGATCTCGACCAGGTCAATGGCGACATCCGGCTACTGGGCTGGGAGGAGGAGGGTACAGGATATACCGTTGCCGGCGGAGATATCAACGGTGATGGATACGATGATCTTGTTATCGGTGCCTATTGGGGGAAAAAAGTATATGTCATTTGTGGCGGAGCTGACCTACCATCAATCATCGATTTAGATACCACCAATGCCGATATGACCATCTATGGAGAGCGTGCTAGCTTCAGCAACTCTTTGGCCTGCGGTGACATTAACGGCGACGGATTTGATGACCTGATTATTGGGGCATTTCAATTTCATCTACCGGAGCGGGCCGGTGCGGGCAAAACCTATGTAATTTACGGTGATTCGACCTTACCTTCAGTTGTTGACCTCAATTCTATCCCAGCCGATCTCACCGTTTTGGGGGCAGCCAAATGGGACGGACTGGGCGCTTCAGTGGCCAGCGGTGATGTCAACGGTGATGGTGTGGATGAGTTGATTATGGGGG
>JBHIER010000300.1:0-4751 GCA_046760705.1 bacterium | reverse complement strand
ACGGCGGTCCCTCTTGTGATCTACCCCACATCTCCAGTCTCAATCCCAATTCAGGGTCGGAGGGCTCTGCGGTATATATCAACGGCAGCCATTTTGGTGACACTCAGGGCTCAAGCTATGTGACCTTCTACCAGAACAAGACGGCTTCGGTTACAATCTGGTCTGACGCCCAGATCAAATGTGGTGTGCCGGTAGGTGCCGAGAGCGGCAATGTGAAGGTGACCACCTCCTGCGGGACGTCCAATGGGCTTTATTTCACGGTGACCGATGGGGGTTGTCCCTACGTTTCCCCTTGGGTTGGAGGTGAGTACCTGGTGGGCAACAATATCCTGGCCGCCTCCGAGGACACGAACAGGGCCGAGCAGAATGTGACCGATCATTTCAGATTGGAGCACCCTTTGGATGAGAGGGACGGGTCCTATTGGCTCCAGATCCGTGAGTTTGAGCAGGAGCACACCTGGCTCGATGGGGTGAGGCTTCTGGCCGTGGATCATCCGCAGGGGCTGAACTTAGGGGTGAACCTTGACGGTGAGATGTTTCTGTACAGGAGGGAGGTTTTGCCCGTCGCTTGCACGGACAGCGGAGGCATTGATTGTCTGGGTTTGATCAACACAATCGGTGACGGAGACTACGAGGGCTTTCCTGGGGAGTGGTTGACGGTGGACTTTGGGCATGTGGGCCATGCTGAGGGGATGTATGTGGAGGTGGTGGCCGACTTGCAGCCGCCTCCGCCCAAGGATCAGACCATTGTGTTGCAGCTTCGGGGTGAGCACGAGTGGGAGTGGCAGGACGTAGCGCTGTTGCATCCCCGACAGAACTGGGCCACGCATCTGGTTGACCTGTCGCCGTGGGTGGGGGACGGTTCCGGAGATGTGGTCTTGAGGCTGTATTGGCTGGCGCAACACAAAGTGGATTATGTTGGTCTGGTGCAGAGGGTGCCAGGCCCGATGGAGGAGGCCGAGTGTGTTCTGGAGTCGGCGGTGCACTCCGAGGCTGGTCCGGTGACCGATAAGCTATTGACTGTGGATGGGGAGTATGCCGAGCTTGTTCCGGACCAGCAGATTGAGCTCAGTTTTGTGCCTGCTGCGCCCAGGGAAGGGTTCAAGCGTTATTTTGTGGTGGTGGCCACCGGATACTATGTGACTGAAGGTACTGGGGCAAAAGCTGCCATGGGTATTGAAAGCCGAGTGCCTACGGAATTCTCACTCGCACAGAACTGCCCTAACCCCTTCAATCCAACAACCAGTATTCAGTATTCAGTAGTCAGTGATCAGTCCCCACCGCACGTCACCTTGAAGATTTTCAACCTCTTAGGGCAGGAGGTGCGAACTTTGGTAAATGAACCGAAGGCGCCTGGATTGTACACGGTTACCTGGGATGGCAAGGACAATAACGGTCGTCCGGTGGCAGTGGTGTCTACTTGTATCAGTTCATAGTGAATGATAGCACCGGCCCGATTGGATCGGGACCCGCAGAGAAAAAGTGGACTGAGACGAAGCGCATGCTGCTTCTAAAGTAAGGAGGTACAGAACTTTTCCCACAAATGGATATCGCCGTGTGGGCTCCGCAATTCGAAGAGGAGACGACATTCGTGTTAGGTTAAGCTACCCTCCTTCATGTCCCTCTTTTTCCCGACGCCTGCCGGCGATATCCTTACGGCAATCTGATACAAAAAACTGAGTCACTCATCACATCGAAAGCGAGGTGGACACATGAACGAAAGAGTATCCTTCACTTCACTGCTTCTTGTACTTCTTCTCATAGGGTCTATTAGTGTTATGGTGCAAGCCAATGTCAGAGCTGATACAGCCTCTGACACGGTCACTGTTAGCATCCCCAATGTCTGGGCTTTACCTGGTCAGACCATCATTGTCCCTGTTGCCATATCCGCTGTCGAAACGAAAGACTCCATTTACTCCCTTCAGGGATCGGTGACTTACGATGACAGCATATTAACTGCCGTCGATGTAACGAAAGAACATACATTAACGGAAATTTGGACACTACTGGATCCGATATCAAATGTGATCGGAGATTCACTGGTCTTTGCATTCCCGGGTGAATACCCCATTGAGGGAAGCGGAGCCCTTGTCACCCTCATTTTTGAGGTAGCCGATTCGGCCGATTCTGGCCAGACAAGCCCCATTCATTTCGACAGCTTTTCCTTTAATGAGGGCGTTCCCTACTCTATGACGCATGACGCTCTCTTCACTGTCGGCGAGGGTTCACAGATCAGTGTGTCCGAGAGCGAGCACAATTTCGGGGCGGTGGAAGAAGGAGACACTGCTGAATGGCAGTTTTCGGTCTCGAACCGAGGGGTAGCCGATTTGATTATCGTTGACATCTATTCCGATTCCGTCCAGTTCGGCATTGAATCAATGGCGTTCCCCGTAACTCTTCCGTCCGGGGAGAGTCAAGATGTTGGAGTCACCTTTTGGCCCATCGCAGAAGATAGTTTCGCGGGCAGTCTAAGAATAACATGTAACGACCCCCAGCAACCTATTGCGGTCATCACGTTGTCAGGGATAGGAACCGCTGCTGTGACAGCTATTGAAGATCCATTTGGATCCAATCGGCTTCCAGATACATACAAACTTTTCCAAAACCACCCCAATCCCTTTAACGCCAGCACACAAATCAGTTTTCAGTTGCCAGTGGTCAGTGGTCAGTCCCCTACAACCAGTGGTCAGTATTCAGTGATCAGCGATCAGTCCCTTCCCCACGTCACCCTCAAAATTTACAACGTTCTTGGCCAGGAGGTACGGACGCTGGTGAATGAGGTTCAGAAGCCAGGGTACTACTCTGTCACCTGGGACGCAAAAGACGAAATGGGCAGAGAGGTGGGTAGTGGAATCTACCTTTACAGACTCAAGGCAGGAAACTTCATAGAAAGGAAACGGATGGTATATGTGCGATAGATAGATCCTCGGAGTAAACTGTTAGGTTTTTCGGATAGAAAACGCTCTCAAGGAGGAGCTACAACAGGGACTCTTTCCCCGAAACAAGTTCGGGGCAGGATTGAGTCCGTCAGGTGGTGATGGGGTTGTGTACGACATGAGATTCACACCATCGATCCTGCACCAGGCTGTCAGTATACTCCCCAGGAGCGTTTTTCATTTTCGGTTACTTTTCAGCAAGAAGGGGTGAAAACAATGAAAAGGATATACAATTGTACTGCAGGACTGTGGATATTCTGTTTAAGCTTTGCAGGCGTTGTTTCTGCTGAAAATGTCGCTGTTCTAAAACCTGCGGGCTTCTCTAATGATGTGAAACTTCTCTCCCGCGCTAACAAGGTGCATAAGCAACTCTCTCCCTCACCAAAGCCAAACCGGCTAACTGCAAACGGTTACATTGACACCTTGACCTGGCGCACAATGAGTCACCCTACGGTCAACTTTGGGTTTCTCAACCCTGGTGATTCCCTGCTGGTGTGGTTCAAACCAGCCGCTGCTTGCAGTCTCATATCAATACGATTCTATAACATCAACTGGACAGGTGACATTGTTATTGACATCTGGGATGGATCGCCGTATGAAGGGAACATCACCTCATTGGAATATGGTGGCTGGATTGGCTCTTTTGTCGACAGTCAGTGGGTGGCCGGCAACATACTTGGCCATTCACCATTGGGATGGTCAAAGGATGATCCGGGTCACCATTACTGGGGGCCATACAGTCTCACACTTACTGAACAAGATAGTGATGCGTGGATAGAAATTCCAGCTTTTCTTGGCCCTCAGGGTAGAGTGGATCTCGGTCGCAATCCTTTTTATATTGGAATGTGTTTCTTTGTCGATACAGGATGGGGCTTTGGGGCAGAACACACAAATTTGTTACCCTACCATTTTTTCAAGTATTATGCTGAGTGTTGTGGACCCGATGGGGCTCATGACGGTTGGTTCATCAGGAGCCACAGCCCGTGGGTGGAGGTGGTAGTATATTATCCTGATGGTCATCATTGCTTTCCCATTACTTTAACTGTTCTAAATGACACATATGCTCCCGGCCCTTTCCAAGTATCCGCATATTACGATTGCCAAGGTCATGCTGATACAACCTATCATGCCAACTCTGCTTTTTTAGTCTACGATATTAATGGCATTGTCGACAGTACTGCCATGATTGAAAGTGACAAGAAGGGATGGTTTTTCGGCCAGATTCCCATTCTGGCTGTGGATGACATCGTAACATATTATGCGTTCGTTATGGATAATTATGGAATGACTTATCATAGCCGTAGCATAACATTCTCTCGAATACAACCGGAACACCCAGAGGCAGACATTCTCGTGGTCTGGGATTACGCAGGCGACCCGGAGTTGGACAGCTTTTTCGTGGATCTTTTCGATCTCGTGGAGAAAGACGGGGAGAAGTACGAGTTTGAGTTGTGGAACGTCACGGACCGGAACGGCATCGATGCCAGCGTCGTCGACTGGGGGTGGAAGACCATTATCGTCTCAGGATGGGGCTGCGTAAATACGCTGCCCGGACGAGAGTACGCTGGTAGTCCTTTTATCGAGTGGCTCGAGGCCGGTACTACTCAGGATCCCCACAACCTGCTCTACCTGGATCAGGACTACTTCTGCGTCCACGCAGAGTACGACTGCGACTGGGATCTGGAGTTGTCGGCGGGTGAGTTCATGTACGACTACTTCGGGGTGGCCTTTGCCATTAGCGATAACCATGGAGCGGGCGAAGGGGGTTACGACAGTGTGGCCATCGGTGAGGGCGACTTCGCAGACCTCAGGGTA
>JBHIER010000299.1:0-4778 GCA_046760705.1 bacterium | reverse complement strand
ATGAGGAAGCTGTTGGTAAAGATGATGGTTGTACTCATGCTGGCTCCTTCCCTCTCTGACTCCTGTATGGATATCCGAAAAGCCTCGACCAGGATAGCATGACGGGCAGAGCAAAGCAATCGCTATAATTTGAGCGGGAGTAAAGGAAGGTCGGTAGTCACTCCCTTAGGTAGTGATAATGTCTAAAGGTCAAGAATTCTTCCCAGCTCCAAATATGATCAGTGAGGCCAATGGCTACGGCGGGGGTACGTCGCCGATAACGCCGTCCGCGGGGCAGGCCTGCAGCTCGCTCCCGCAACGCCGGATGCGGGCGTATCCCATTGTGTTCAAACAAGCACACCGTCACCAGCGCATCCCAGGTCCGAGTCTTCTTGGCGAAGGCACGGGTGCTGCGGGTCAAGGCGTTCAAACGGTCTCGCAACACCCCGTTCAGGCGCTCCTCGTGCACAGGATAAGGACAATCCACGGGTCCTCCCAATACCGTGCGCTCCTGCACCCCCACAATCCGTCCTCCATGCCGCTGCTTGACGGCTTGCGTCAAGCCCACATTGGGAGTGGGCACCCAGCGGGGACGTCCGCGTTTCCCTGTCCGCTGCGGGTCCCGATAGATGCGCCGGATAGCCTTATGATACGCTTCCCGTCCATCGCTGATCCAGGGTACCCCGGCCTGAGCATGGGTGCGTTGGCGCGTCCGACGCACCACCTCCGGAATCACTTCGTCCTCCGAGGCTCCAAAGCCCCAGGCGATGACAAAGCGGGTCGCACGGTCCTGACTCGGACACCCCCAGCGCGGGCCCACCCCCTCCGCCGCGCCTTGCCCATCGCCAGCATCAGCACATTTTTTTTGACAAAGGACCAGAAGGCATCCACTTCCACCTGGCTCAGGTGGAGGTCGTGGACCAAGACCTCAGTGATGACCTCGGCGTGTTGCGCAGCCGCCCGCAGCCATCGGCCGATAGTCTCGTACTTGTGGCCCGTGATCTCTTCGGCCGCGCTCAAACTCCCGCGGCGCATCACGATCAGCAGCGTGCGGGCAACCTCAGACACCGGCGTTCGCAAACGATACATCGGGGTACCAAAGGTAGGGCCGAAGGAGCGCCCGCATTCCTTACACCGCCAGCGCTGGCGTCCATCTTTATGTCCGTTGCGAATGACGTGCTTCCCTCCACACTGGGGGCAGGGTAGATTATCTGGCGAAGGTCTTCGTGCCATTTCTCTCACCTCCTGCCCTTAATTATAAGCATTACCCAGTGGGGTGACAACCATCACATTAAGCTCAATGGACATGGGATCAGAATACCCAAGCTTGGCTGGGTCAACATGACGGAAGAACTGAGGTTTGAGGGGAAAATCATGTCAGCCACAGTCTCCGAACACGCCGGGCACTGGTATGTCTCGATGTCGGTTGAGCTTGAACAGCCTGATCCTATAGACTTTTCTAAAGAATCGGTTGGAATCGATTTCGGTGTGAAATCGTTGGCTGTTTTATCGGATGGCACGGTGTACGAAAACCAAGGACTCCTGCGATCCGAATTGCACAAACTGCAGCGGTTGAATCGAGAACTCCACCGAAGGCAGGAAGGCTCCAACCGAGGGTATCGAACCAAGCGCAAGCTGGCCCGATTCCACAAGAAGATCAAGGATCGCCGTGCGGATCGTTTGCACAAGATGACGACCGAAATCGCTCGGACATACAGGTTGATAGGCATCGAAGATCTGTCTGTGAAAGGAATGCTGAAAAACCACAAGCTGGCCCTCTCAATCGCTGATGTGGCATGGGGGGAAGCACGTCGTCAACTTGAGTATAAATCTCAGTGGTTTGGTGGGCGGACGATTCGTGTCTGTCGATTCTTTGCATCGTCTAAACGGTGTTCTGATTGTGGCTATGTCCATCAAGAGTTGCAGTTGTCCGACCGGTACTGGGCCTGTCAGGGATGCGGCGTCCTTCATGACCGGGATTGGAATGCGAGTAAGAACATAGAGGCCGAAGCGCTTCGACTGGTTGGCGCATACCAATCGATCCGTCGCGGGAGTGGCTACGTCGAGACGTAAAACGCTCGTGGACAGGACGTAAGACCTGCTCAGCAGGCAGACCTGGATGAAGCGAGAACCTTGAGATGTGCACTTTTATATATCTAAGGGGTAGCAGGCAGTTGGAAAGGAGGGAGCAGCGTAGGAATAGGCACTTCGATGACGGTAGGGCGTGGTTCCTCCAGCGCTTCTTGGATCGCTTCTCCGACATGCTCTGTATCACTCTTTATGCCTTTGGCTCCAAAAACATCGGCGACCTGAGCAAAGCTCGGGTTATAGAATTCTGTCCCGATGATCCGCTTTTGGAATCGCGTTTCCTGATCAGTATAAGAGGCCCCAAAAGCATTGTTCACAAAGACCAGGGTGATCACATTGATCCCATACTGGACAGCCGTCGCCAGCTCCGGCAATCCATACATAAACCCTCCATCGCCGATCAAACAGACAACAGGCCGCTCTGGGGCGGCAACCTTCGCGCCCAGAGCAAAAGGGAAGGCAAAGCCGAGCGTTGCAAAATACGAAGCACTAAAATAGCTCCGGGGCTGCTGTACCCGATAGGCAACATGGCTCCAGTATCCGATGTTGGTAATTCCGCTCACTAGGATCGTCTCTGGGGGTAAGGTCTGCTGGATTTGGGCGATAATCTGACACTGCAGGGGGGCTTTTTCTTCCAACCATTGCCGATGTGCACGGCGGATATCGTCACATTCTTGGATCGACCATTTTTGCCCTTGGCTTCTAAGGGATTGCACAGCAGAAAGTAGGGCTTTCAAGGCCTCCTTAGCATCGGCAACAATGGCAACCTCGGCCGGATAGTTTTTGCCGATGACCGTCGCATCGATATCGATATGGATTAGTCGGTGAGGGGGTCGGAGTCTGGTCACTCCTCGCATCTGGCTGGTTAATCGTGTGCCGATCGCCACTACCACATCGGCATGCGGTGTTGCCCACGCCGGCGCCCCATGCCCATAATATCCGGTGCCCAGCGCGAGGAGATGGTCCTCAGGGATACTGCCTTTCCCCTCTACGGTTGTCGCGACCGGTGCCCCAAGAAGTTCGGCCAGCGCAACCAGCTCTGCCGACGCGTCGGCAATAATGGCCCCTCCTCCAGCCCAGATTAGAGGTTTCTGGGCTTGCACCAGTAATTGAGCCGCCTGCTGGATCTGGGTCGGATGCGGAGTCGAGGGAGGATAGTGCTCTGCAGAGAGAAAGGAGACAGCAGAGCTCTGGGCAAGGATATCTGGTGGGACCTCCACGACCGTTGGCCGTGGCCGTTCCGTCTTCATCTGTCGCATAGCCTCATGAATGACCGACGGAATCTCTGCAACCCCTCTGACCCGGTAGCACCACTTGGTTACCGGGCGAACGATCTCCAGTTGATCATTGATCTCATGCAATGCGCCCAGGTCACGGCCCAATTGAGCACTCTCCACTTGGCCAACCAGGAGCAAAACCGGCGATGACGCCGAAAAGGCTGTCCCTAAACCTGCTGAAGCATTCTGCACACCAGGTCCTGGTACCACGACGCCCACCCCAGATTTTCCTGTCACACGAGCGTACCCATCAGCCATATACGCAGCAGTTTGTTCATGACGTACCGTGATGAGTCGAATATCAGAGCGACGATAAAACGCATCAAAGATCTCCATCACTTGTACGCCAGGGAGTCCAAAGACTACCGGGACTCCTTCTGCGACTAACGACTCAATAATAGCCTGTCCACCGGTTAGTTGGGCCATCATGTCACCTCCCAGGAATCGTGAGCAGAAGAGGAGGTCAGTGGGGGGGAGAGAGGCCTCCTCCTCTGCGGGGTGAAGAGAGATGCTAGCAGATACGATACGGTGTGGAGATGTTCGCTGTCAAGAAAAAAGCAGCAGGGTGAAATTCAAAAAAACTTTCAAAAACAATATGTTACAAACATCTCCCCATCTCAATGATCGTGCAATGCTTCTTCTATGTAGACATAGCAACACCCTTAAACAGATCGTTGGAAGGAAAGTCCCTGAGTCTCAGATGGCGAAATCACGGATAGGATACGCTTTTTCCGCACTTCTTCTGTTCGGGACCTTTAGAGGAATCTTCAGGATTTCTCATGCAGAGTCTCAGGCCATTTCAGGCCTAATCGACTGATCAAAGGGTGAAAAACCTTTACGAAAAGCCTCTTTCCATAGTCTTTCTTGGCGTACCCTTTGTCTAGAGCCTGGAGGCAGGCTTTGCCTGATTTTCCTGGAGAAATCCCCAAATGCATACACATCCTTAACCCATTGTTTTTAAAAGTTTTTTTTACATTCGAGACCCCGTTTTTCCCTTGCGCTCTTCCTTACCGCGTCTTATAGTGACACCAAGATGAATTTATATCCGCCTCACAGGCCCAGAGAGAGGGGGTAGTGAGATGGGAGGAGGGATGCTCGGTGACGCTCTTTGAGCTGCTCGACCACGATCTTTCCCTGACCGAAATGGTCACTCAGTCCCTACAGACCTCGCACCAGCAGATTTCCGAACTCGAACAGCAGTTGAAGCAACAGCTCTCACCGGAGCAGTGGCATACCTATGTAGCTTTGAGTGACGCGGTCCTTGATCATCATCTTGTGGTGAATGAGCGGTATTTTGATGTGGGTGTCCGCTGTGGGATGGCACTCCTCCTCTTCTGGGCCTTCACGAAAGCAAAAGCTCCTTAATCTTCCTGTTCTTCTCTTAAATGTTTCCCTTCCCTTAAGCTCTAGATAGTATTCTTGCCTAGCTTTTTA
>JBHIER010000298.1:0-4812 GCA_046760705.1 bacterium | reverse complement strand
GGAGTTTGAGCGCCTCATCTGCGCTGGTGGTCCGACAGAGGGCCATTTCATTAGACCGACGGACAGGAAGAGACCCAAGAGAGTTGGATTCATCCAGTGCGTCGGTTCCCGGTCAGAGAAGGGGGGAAGACCGTACTGCAGTAATGTGTGTTGTATGAATACCGTAAAGGATACCCTTCTGCTCAAGGATCACTATCCGGATATCCAGAGCAGGGTCTTTTATATGGATATGAGGGCCTTTGGGAAGGGGTTCGAGGATCTGTACAAGCGGAGCAAAGAGGGAGGGGTACAATATATCCGGGGGATTCCTGGAGATATAGAAGAGGTTGCGAAGACAAAGAATCTCATTCTGAGAGTTGAAAATACCATGACCAACAGCGTTGAAGAGCACGAGTTGGACCTGGTGGTTCTCTCAGTGGGTGTGGAGCCCAGGCGGGACCAGAAGACGGTCCAGAAGCTTTTAACCCTCTCCAGCGCCGCCGATGGGTTCCTGCTTGAGTCGCATCCCAAGCTCAAGCCGGTGGATGCCCCCACCCAAGGGGTCTATTTTGCCGGATGCGCTGAGGCTCCGAAGGATGTGAAGGACAGTGTCACTCAGGCCGGGGCGGCGGCGGCCCGAGCCAGCATCCTGTTGAACGCCGGGAAGGTGAGAATCGAAGCGATAACATCGATGCTGGATAAGGAGAAATGCAACCTCTGCGGGATGTGCGCCAAGGTTTGTCCCTACAACGCTATAACACCGCCGGACAGAAAGAGAGAGGTCTATCCGGTGATTATCGAGGCCGCCTGCGCCGGTTGTGGAACCTGCGCGGCTGAGTGCCCCACAGATGCCATCTCCATGCGCCATTTTAGAGACGATCAGATCATGGCCCAAATTGAGTCTCTTCTGGCGGAGAAACCTGAAGAGAAAATCGTCACTTTTGCCTGCAACTGGTGCTCTTATGCCGGAGGAGATAATGCCGGCATCTCAAGGCTTCAGTATCCGACCACGCCCAGGCTCATCCGAACCATGTGCAGCGGTCGGGTGGATGAGAAGTTCGTCTGGCATGCCTTCAAATTGGGGGCGCCTATGGTCTTGATTTCCGGTTGCCACTTCGCCGATTGTCACTATATTAATGCCGTCACCTGGACCCAGAGGCGCGTTGAAAGGCTCTGGGATAAGATGGAACGGAAGGGTATCCGTCCGGAAAGGCTGCAACTGGAGTGGATCAGTGCTGCCGAGGGACAAAAGTTCGCCAGGGTGATGAGGGAGATAGAAGAGATGAGAAAAAAGGTGACCCCAGAGGAGATTGAAGAGACGATCAGGATTCTGAGGGATGAGAAGCCCAAAAAAGTGAAGAAAGCCAAAACTGCGGAGAAATAGATGGCTGAGGAGACGAAGTTTAGATGTCTGAGATGCGGGCACGAATTTGTCGATACCTACACCCCTGGGGTGCCTCAGGAGCGGACGTGTCCAAAATGTATGAGCAACAGTGTCCGCAGGATCAAAGAAGCGAAGCGTGGCTGAGAAAACTGGGAAAAAGAAGAGGGCCCGAATTGTCGTCAAGAAGGAGTGGTGCAAAAGCTGCCGGATCTGTGTTGAGTTTTGTCCCAGAAATGTCTTGGCGATGAAGGACGGATATCCGGAGGTGGTCGATCTGGAGGCCTGCACTCAGTGTCAGTTGTGCGAGCTCCTCTGTCCCGATTTCGCCATTGAGGTCTTCGACGAAGGGGATCTGGATTGAATTGAGCGGTTGGAGTCAAATGGGAGCAGAAGAGAAGAGAAGAATCCGAGTGATGACGGGCAATGAGGCCTGTGCCGAGGGAGCTTTAGCCGCCGGCTGCCGCTTTTTTGCCGGGTATCCCATCACCCCGTCGTCAGAAATTGCAGAGATCCTGTCGGAGGAGCTTCCCAGAGTCGGCGGCATGTTCATACAGATGGAGGATGAGATCGCCTCCATGGGTGCGGTCATTGGCGCTTCGCTGGCCGGATCAAAGGCGATGACGGCCACAAGCGGTCCGGGCTTTTCCCTCAAACAGGAGAACATCGGCTATGCATCTATGGCCGAGGTGCCTTGTGTGATCGTCAACGTCATGCGCGGCGGACCGAGCACAGGGCTGCCTACGCTCCCCTCCCAGGGCGATGTGATGCAGGCCCGCTGGGGCACCCACGGGGACCACCCCATCATTGCCCTGGCCCCCTCCGGGGTTCGGGAGAGCTTCGATCTGACGGTGCGGGCCTTCAACCTCTCTGAGAGGTACAGGGTGCCGGTGATCCTTCTTTTGGACGAGATTGTCGGCCACACCAGCGAGAAGGTGGAACTTCCTGACCTCAGCGAGATCGAGGTGGTGGAGCGCCAAAGGGGTGACTTGGCTGACAAGGAGTATCTCCCATATAGATTCACCGATTCGGACATTCCGCCCATGATCAGTTTCGGCGAGGGCGTCCGGTTTCACGTCACCGGTCTGTGCCACGACGAGACCGGGTTCCCCACCAATGACCCCCGACAGATCGACCATCTGCTGCTGCGGCTCAATCGGAAGATCGAACGCTACCGGGACCGCATCATTGAGGTTGAGAACCATCGGCTCGATGATGCCACCGCGGCCCTCTTTGCCTACGGATCCACAGCCCGCTCGGCCCGATGGGCGGTGCGCCAGGCCCGCCACGAAGGGATTCGAGTCGGACTGCTCCGGCCACAGGTGTTGTGGCCTTTCCCGCAGGAGCAGGTCCACTCCCTCGCGCAGAGGGTAAACCACATCATTGTCCCGGAGATGAACTTAGGGCAGATGGCCCACGAGGTGGAGTGGGCCAGCCAGGGTTCGGCCGAGGTGATCAGAATCAATCGCATCGATGGCGAGCCTATTCGACCCCAGGAGATTTACGACAAAATAAGAGAGGTTACCCAGCATGTTTGATTACGGGAAATATTTGCGAAATGAGAAATTTCCCCTCATCTGGTGCGCGGGATGCGGTGATGGAATAGTGCTGAAGGCCATGCTTCGGGCCATCGATCGGATCGGCCTGTCCAAAGACGAGATCGTGATGGTCTCCGGGATCGGGTGCTCCAGTCGGCTGCCAGGGTATGTCGATTTCAATACCCTGCACACCACCCACGGTCGGGCCATCACCTTTGCCACTGGGGTGAAGATGGCCAAGCCAGAACTGACCGTCATCGTGGTCACAGGCGACGGCGATGCTACGGCCATCGGCGGCAACCACTATATCCATGGAGCCAGAAGAAATATCGATCTAACTGTCATACTCTTCAACAATTGGATCTACGGTATGACCGGTGGCCAGGTCTCTCCAACTACACCCCCTGGCAAGCGGGCCAGTACGGCCCCCTTCGGGAATATAGAGAACTCCTTTAACATCAGCGGCCTGGCCGAGGCGGCCGGGGCAAGTTTCGTCGCCCGAGAGACAGTCTATCGGCCTCAGGTTCTGGATAAGATGATCGAACGGGCCATCCGAAAAAAAGGGTTTTCGGTGGTGGAGGTGTTCACCCCTTGTCCAACAACGTACGGTCGGCGAAACCGGATGCGAACAGTTATCGATATGATGAACTGGCTGAAGGAGCACTCTGTTCCCAAGAGCCGGGCGGCAAGAATGGACCCGCAGGAACTGAAGGACAAGATCGTCACCGGGGTTCTCGTCGATGTCGACCTACCCGAATACACAGAGGAGTATCAGAAGCTGATCAATCGAGTCAAGCACAACGTTATATGAAATGCCAGAATCCGCCTTTAGAGATGGAAAAAGAGGTCGATGACAAATGTATAAAGAAGTAGTAGAAAATAGACCCAAATTTAAAAGTGAAAATATGACTGCGCCAATCTCAGCGCAAGCCTTCAGAGAGAAGTTTGGCTCTACAAGCCATATCTACCTTGATATTAAAGAGAACTTAGAATCCCTCTGGAAAGAAGTAAAGGACAATCCGGGTATAAAGGCAACGATGGATAGCTGGGCAAATGCTATTGGAACACTTTATGGATACAAACCCGATATTTCGTTGTTTTTAGACCACGCATATCTTAATATTTTAGCTAAAATTGCTGTTTATTTGAAATTTGAATATTCACCAAATAGAGATGAAATTCTCGATGTTATCAGTGGGAAATATTTTACAGCTAAAGGCATTGCAAACTTCCTCGAAGAAGATATATCTCTATGGCTTCTTAGTCCTAAAATAGAGGATAGGTCTCTTGCCCTATTTTGTTCCATTGTTGAGGTATTAGCATATTATGATTTCTCCGAAATAGATGAAGACATCTTTAGAGAAATATACGAAGAAATCGTTGAGCGTGAGGAGAGGCACAAAGCTGGTGAATATTACACACCAGAATGGCTCGTTCAACTTACTCTGAATAATGTACTTGCCTTATGGGAAGAGAAAAAAGGTATTCCTAAAATTTTAGACCCCGCCTGTGGTTCAGGCACTTTTCTCTATCGTGCTATAAGACACCTCATCGAAAAGGGAGCATCTTTAAGAGATATTGTAAAAAATGTGGCAGGTATAGATATAAATCCGATAGCTACTATCATTACAAAAACAAACTATCTAATAGTAATCAGCGATTTAATTGAAGATTCAGAAGAGATAACCTTACCAATTTACACAAAAAACTGTTTAAAATCCCCAGACCTATTCGATTATGATGTAAAAATTAAGAAATACGACATAGTCATTGGCAATCCCCCTTGGGTTGTTATGAGGTCTATGAAAAATAAAGAATACCAGAACTTTTTAAAGAAAGAGGTCTTAAATTACCGCCTACTTGAAAATAAAGATGTCCATCTTTTTACTCAGATGGAACTCGCAACACTCTTTT
>JBHIER010000297.1:0-4820 GCA_046760705.1 bacterium | reverse complement strand
CTGTATGATTGTTCCTTTGCCATGGTAGCCACTTCCCCCTTTCTTAATCTTTAGCGCTCTGGTTCTCACCTACAATGACAGGCTTTTTCAGAATCTCAAGAAGAATGCTTAAGAGTGCCAACTCCAAGTCTCATCTCGATACCATCATTCACTTCCGTGTTCTCTGTGGCTTACAAATTGAAACAGACAACCTTCGGTTCGGTCATCTCCAGCAGAGCGAACTTGATCCCCTCTCGGCCCAGGCCGCTGTACTTGACCCCACCGAAGGGCATGAGGTCGAGACGGTAGTCGGAGGAGTCGTTGACCATGACGCCGCCGACATCCAGATCCTTGATCGCTTTGAAGGCAGTTTTGATATCCCTGGTGAATATGCCGGCCTGGAGACCGAAGCGGACGCTGTTGGCTCTGACGACGGCCTCGTCAAGATCGGTGACTTTGTCCAGGCAGACCACAGGGCCGAAGACCTCTTCGCAGTCCACCCTCACCCCTTCCGGCACCTGGGCCAGGACCGTGGGCTGGAAAATGGTCCCCTTGCGCTTCCCGCCGGTGAGCAGCTTCGCCCCCTTTTCTACTGCCTCTTTGACCCACTCCTCAACCCGAGCGGCTTCCTCCTCGGTGATCATGGGACCCATGTCGGTTCGCTCGTCCAACTGGTGACCGGTCTTGATCTGCTCGGTCCGCTCTACGAAATTCGACTCAAACCGATTGTACACCTTCCCGTGGATATAGATTCTCTGGACCCCGATGCAGTTCTGCCCGGCGGCCGAGAAGGCCCCTGAGACGGAGAGCTCGACGGCCTGCTCAAGATCGGCATCGTCCATGACAATGACCGGCGAGTTTGAGCCCAGTTCCATCCCAATCTTCTTCAACCCGGCCTTGCGCAGAATATCGAGCCCTGCCTCTGCGCCACCGGTGAAGGTGACCATCCGGACTCGCTCGTCGGTGACGAGAACATCGCCGATTCGGTGGCCGTAGCCGGTCACGATGTTCAGCACCTCGGGGGGCAATCCTGCCTCCAGCAGGGCTTCTCCTAACTTCAATGCTGAAAGTGGGGTCAGCGTGGCCGGTTTTAGGACGACGGAGTTGCCTCCGGCTATGGCGGGACCCAGTTTGTGGGCCACCAAATTGAGCGGATCATTGAAGGGTGTGATGGCTCCGATGATGCCGATGGGGAAGCGGTAATAGTAGCCGACCCGGTTCTCGGAACCGGCCATGCTGCCGAAAGGGATCGTTTCCCCTAAGACCCGTCGCGCCTCCTCGGCTGAGACCGTCATCGTCTGAACGGCCCGGCTGGCCTCCTTGCGCGCCTCCCGAATGGTCTTGCTCCCCTCGGTGGCGATCATCTTGGCAAACTCCTCGCTGCGCTCGGCGATGATCTCAGCAGTGGCCCTCAGGATCTCGATCCGCCGATGGACCGGCAACTCCCGATTGATGCGAAATCCTTCCGCGGCGCTATCAATGGCCGAGATCATGTCCTCGGCCGTGGCCGAAGGAACGGTGTCGATGAGCTCGTTGTCGTACGGATTTAGGACATCGATCTTCTCCTCCCGATCAACCCATTCCCCGTGGATCAGCATTTTCATGGGAATTCTCCTAACCTGATTTATTCGCCACAGAGGGTCACCTCGTAGAACGTAATTCAACAATGAAAAAGAATAGGTGTTTTTGGGGTAGGGTTACGATACCCGTTTCGTCTTAGGGTTATGTTAATCGTCTCCTATTTGCTTGCCGTAACCGAAACGGGCTTCGTCACCGTCACCTTTTCCTGGTGGTAACGTAACCCTAACCCAAAAACGTTCTTGGCTGCGGCCACGCTACGCTGTAACCCTGGGGCTGATGAATACACCAGGCCAACTACTTTTTTAGAGTCCGGTCTATGTCCAACAGATCGTTCAGCAGGGCATATGCCGTCTGGCGCTTGCCCGCCCCAGGGCCGACGACGCTCACTTTCCCCAACAGGTCTGTTTCGAAGGTCAAAGCGTTCGTAGCACCTCCGACGCTGGCCAGAGGATCGCTCAGCGGAACCATCTCAGGCGACACTTTGGCTTTGATGGTGCCCTTCTCCTTTCTCGTCTGGCCGATCAGTTTCCACCGCTTGCCATCGGCCTTGGCCCTTTCGATCTCCTGGGGGCTGATCTTGGTGATCCCCTCGCGGGCGACATCGGCCACCTTCAGCTCTCCACCCATGAGGACGTTCGACAGAATGAGCACTTTGGCCAGAGCATCCCACCCCTCCACATCGGCCTCGGGCTTGGCCTCGGCGTAGCCCAGATCCTGGGCCTGTTTCAGCGCTTCCTCGTAAGTTCGGCCCTTCTCCATCTCGGTCAAAATATAGTTCGTCGTCCCGTTGAGGATGCCGCGAATCTGGCGGATATCGGCCCCTGCCAGACCCAGGGTGGCCAGATTTATTGCCGGTGAACCGCTCATCACCGTGCCTTCGAACCGAAACTGGAGGCCCATCTCATTGGCCATCTGAGCCAACTCCCTGTAGGCCAGAGCCACCGGCCCTTTGTTGGTGGTCACCAGATGTTTGCCCACTTCGAAGGCGGTCCGGAAATGGGAGAGGGCCGGTTCGCCGGTCTCAATGTCCGTGTAGGTGACCTCGACGATGACATCGGCGTTGCTCTCGCGTATTGTCTTGAGACTGTCCCAGCCTGTGGCACCTTGAGGGTAGTCTTCGATTTTCCCCGTGTCGTTGACCAGAGATAGGAGCCTTGAGGTGTCCAGGCCTTTTTCATTGGAAACCGACCCCTTTTGCACATCGGAGACAGCCACAATGGAGTATTCGAACCCGTATCGGTCCCTCAATTCTTCCTCTTTTTTTACCAATATCTCCGCCAGTCCTTGCCCTACCACCCCAAATCCTATGAAAGCAAGCCTGTGCTTCATCGCCGCGTCTCCTTCCTAAGTGGATTGTCTCTGGTGAGTGCCATATCTATCGTCTCTCCTGTCGTTCAAGTGGGAGTTGGGCTCCAGCCGGCAGCATCCATGTCTGATAATCATTGTAGCCGCGCTTTCCAAAGCGCGTAACAGGACTCGCTGCAGTGTAGCCCCTTGCCTGCCTGTGCGTGACCACCTGTCTGCCGTGTCGGCACAGGCAGGCACGCAGACAGGTGGGCGGAAACATCACAGGGACAAGCCCCCTACACTCCACGTTGATACACATTTCTTTCTTCAAAGTCCGCTCAATTCAAAGGTTTTTGGCCAGAAGTGCAACTCTTTCCCAGCTCAGCAATAGCTCTGCTAAATTCGACTCAATGCCTGTTTCAGAACATTCCTCAAAACCTCAAAATTCCGTCGCCCTGCTGACGGCTGGACGCGTTCGTGCGCATAGGGGCACGTTGCCGAGAATCTGTCCGGCGTGAATGGATTTGCTGTGAAACCCTAACGTTTTTGTGCGAAGCCCTCTTTGCTCTCTCTATGAAGATCATTCCACTGGAAACTTAGTCTCGTGCTTCACCGTAGAAAGGACGAAGGAGGTTTTGATCTTGTCGATGGCCGGGATCTTGGTCAACTTCTTGAGGACAAAGTTTTCGTATTCGTGGATGTCCTTAATGGCCACCTTCAGGAGGTAGTCCTCCTCGCCGGTGATGTGGTAGCACTCCATCACCTCTGGAAGTTTCTCGATGGCCCGGGTGAACTGATCGATCGACTTGATGAGATGGCGGTCCAGGGAGACGGAGACCAAGGCCATTGTCCCCTTACCAATGGAATCGGCGTCGAGGAGGGCCACATATTTTTTAATGAACCCCTTCTTCTCCAGCTTCTTCACCCGCTCCAGCATGGGTGGCGGGGAGATGCCCACCCGACTGGCCAGCTCCGTATTGGTGATCCGCCCGTTCTCCTGAAGAATGTTCAGGATCTTTTTGTCGACCTCGTCCAGTTTGGTGTTGACATTCATATAATTATCCCTTCAATCTCAAAGTCTCCACAAATATTATATAAAAACCTATGAAAGTCAAGAAAAATTTTAGGAAAACATCATTTTTTGTAATATTGTTAGGGAAATGGCTCTTTCGGATCAGGTCATTCTTTATCAAAAACGAGAGGGAGATGCGAACTGATAATATGCATTAGCCACAGTGGCTCGTCGAAGATAAGTGAACTCCATACCTATCACTTGACTTTATCGTGTTGTCAGGTTATTTTTAGTTTGTGATGCGAATAGCGAGGGCTTGGTGATTGAACGTCAGGCACATGCGCAACGTGTGAAAGTGACAGAAGAAGAGCTCATTGTGGAGCTCGATGACGGCCGGGCCATTGTGGTGCCCTTAGTATGGTTTCCCCGATTGTTGCACGGGGCACCTGAAGAACGGGCGAACTGGCGGCTGATTGGTGATGGAGAAGGGATTCGCTGGCCTGGTTTGGACGAAGACATCGAGGTGGTGCATTTGCAGGCCGGGATTTCTTCGCAGGAAAGCCAGCGCTCTCTGCTAAAGTGGCCTCCCCTCTTGAGGCGCGAGCAACGACAGAAAGAGACTTTTCCAGCAACCTCGAAAAAAACGAAAAAAAGGCTTGACAAGTACAGAATGAATTAGTATATTTCCTTTACGTTGAAGTCACGCGGAATGTGAGAGTGGACTGAATAATGAGGGAGCATGAAGTGACGACATTTGCTCCTGAGATTCTGTCCAGGGGAGGCAGAAGGGTGGATGGGAGCACCCAAACCATTCGAGAGCCTGGAGCCTCCGCCAAGCCCAAGCTTCTGGGTCAGGTCCGGCCTGCCCTCCGCACTCGCCATTACAGCCTGAGCACCGAGCAGGCCTACGTCCACTGGATCAGGCGCTTCATCTTGTTCCATAATAAACGCCATCCCAAGG
>JBHIER010000296.1:0-4827 GCA_046760705.1 bacterium | reverse complement strand
TAAGCTGCCCACCGGAACGCCGGCCCGAAGAGTGGCCCTGGTGGTCACCGTGAGAGACAGTGACGGGAACACATTGGCCGAAACGAGAAAGGTCTATCGCAAAGTCTTGGTGGATGAGAACAGGGTCATTCTGGAAGATATGAGTGACATGCTGCTGAAAGCAGTAGAGATATACAGCGATAACAGAATTGCCCCTCTGGAGACGCGAAAGGAGAAGTTTCAATTGGATATCCCCACCAACGTGAGGGAAATAACTGTGGAGAGTATACTAAAATACGAATTTGAGACCCCGGTGATGTTGACCAAGATGATGGCCGTGGAGATAGCCAGCGATATTAAAAACTTTGCAGTGGCCACTGAAAGTCGCAGCCGATTCATATATTATGGGGTTTTAATCCTCGGGGTCTTTGCTGTTGGTATGTTGTTATCCTATTGGTGGTTTAGGCGCAAGAAGGGATAGACGTGGCCGCGTTAACATTTTTCCCCTGCTAAGATTTTCAGACATTCTTCAGCGATCCGGAGAGCCTCTTCTTCAGATAAAAATTCGGCCACTATCCTTCCCAACCTGGTATCCTCACCTTCGCTGCCTCCCACCAATAGAGCATAACCTCTCCTTTTCTCATACTTCGCATCCACAGGGCAGGCTCTTATGCACTCACCACAATACTTGCATCTATCTTTATGTATCACTGCCTTCTTGTTTTTTATCTTTATTGCTCCTGTTTTACAAACACTTTCGCATATCCCGCAACCATTACACTTGGCCCGATCAACCTCCGGCTCGATGACGCCGATAAAACCAATATCACTGAGGTGAGCAATCCCACAGGAATTGGGACAGCCGGCCGCAGAGATTTTTATATCCAAATTATCTATACCTAACCCCTCAATCTTTTTTTCAACTTTTCGCAATAGCGATTGGGTATCTACAATACTATTAGTACAATAGTTACCAAAGCAGGTTTGGAGGTTGTCAATTCCTTTATCAAGAATTGCTAACCCTACTTCTTGCAGTTCCTGGCCGATCTTTTGAATGTATTTTTCGTTCGCACCGGGGACCTCAGGAGACCCTCTGACCACAAAATGGACAAACCCTTCTCCATATTTTTCAGAAATATGGGCAATCTTTCTCACCTGCCTGGCAGTCACTTCTCCGCAGGTGGCTCGAATTCTCAAAATCATCTTCCCCTTTACCTTTTTCTCTCCCAATTTGGTTTCACAGTCAGTCTGTTTCTGGGGGAATCCTTCTGGCAAATTTTTGTTCAATTCGTGTCTTACCTTTTCTACACCCAGTCTATTTATAATGTCCGCACTTCTTTCTCCTTCCTGGCCTTGAGTTTTAAGCAGGTCAAAATAGTTCTGGACAAATTTTAGGCTCTCCTCTTCAGAAAGGCAGTCGGCCATTTTCACCCCGACGAAGGGATTGAGGCCGAGTCTGCCACCGACGTATACATCGTATCCTTTTACACCTTCCCTTTCCACACCGACGAAACCAATGTCCGATAAAACCCGAGAGACCACACAATCTTTGGGACAGCCCGCCACCCCGAGTTTTATTTTGTGAAGAATATCCGCATTAAAGAATTGGTCCAACTTTTCCCCCAAGGAGATTGAATTTGTCAACGCCTCAGGACAAATTTTATCTTCGTAACATACATTGACATTCCTCACCCTGGGCCCACATCTGTCCAGCTGCAGGTGAACGTTCTCAAGTTCTTTTTTTACCGCCTCAACATCTTTTAGGTTTATGAATGGGATAATCGGAATCTGGCGGGTTGAGAACAGTAGAAAGCCTCGCCCATATTTCTCCGTAATCTCGGCCATTTTCCGCAACTGGTTTGCGGTCATATTGCAACACCATGTCTTCACCCAGATGGAGAACATATCTTTTCCCTTCAATTCTACCACTCCCCCTCTTCTCAGTTCTTCAATGTTTATCTGTTGTTTCTGGGGCATATTTTCACCTCTCAATCATATCAATTTCAATCCTGCGGAAAGCAAGACTACTGCCAAGATCCCTCTCAATATTCTGTTTGGAATTCTGAGGGTCAGTCTACTGGCAGCCAATACCCCTGGAATGGAACCAATCAGAAGACTACCCACCACAGGCAGATTTACATTTCCGCTATACAAGTGAGCCAGACCGGCCACACTGACCAATAGGGCGGCATGGAAGATATCCGTGCCCACAATTTTACTCGCGGTTAAATAAGGATAAATAAAAACAAGGACAGCAATAATTATCGTTCCGCTGCCGACGGAAGTCAACCCGACCAGAAACCCGACTACGGCCCCCAGAAGGACAGTGACACCTTTTCTTCTGACTCGGGGGATGTGTTCATTTTTTGACTCGATGCTTGCCACCTCATGGCCGTTGAAGACCCGGATGAATAAAATCACAGCCACCAGGACAAGAGCAATTCCCAGCGCCCTCATCACGAATAGGTCCACATTCAGAGCTCCATTTTCCTGCATCAATCTAATCGTTCTCACTCCCAGGAGTGAAGCCGGGATACTTCCCGAAGCCAGGTAGAAGGTAACTTTGAGGTCCACTGTCCCTTGTTTGTAATGCTGCCAGGCTCCGAAGATTTTGGTGATACTTGAATAGACTAAGTCGGTTCCGATTGCAAACAGAGCTGGCACCTTTAGGAAGAAGATCAAAATCGGAGCCATGAGGGCACCGCCTCCCATTCCAGTGAGGCCGATCAGGAAGCCGATCAGAAATCCTATTAACGAGACCTTCAGATCGATCATCGTCCGTTTATCCTTCATTGGCTCTGGCAGTGTAGGCCGCACTCTCTTTGATGCGGTGCCTCCCACCACCACCGGCCCGCCCGTATATCCTCACCCGGCCCCACAGATCTGGTGCAAGGGTCGCAGCCAATGCTGGGATAGTTACGATCGTGCAAGGCGTTGTAGGGGACATTGTTCTCTTTAATATAATGCCAAACTCGCTGCTCGGTCCAATCGGCCAGGGGATTTATTTTGAGGATCGACCCGTGAGCCCGGTCAATTTCGACTTTCTTGATTTCCACCCGTGTCACTGACTGGTCCCTTCTCAATCCGCAAATCCAGGCGGCAATGTTTGACAAGGCCCGGTTTAACGGTTCGGTCTTTCTCACCTGGCAACAGAGCTTCCGAAGCTCTATATCTCTATAAAAGAGATTGGGCCCGTGCTCCCGAACCATCTGCTCCACCGACTTGGTATCGGGGCAGAAGACCTCAATCTTCACCCCGTATTTCACTCTAATTCTCTCCATCACCTCGTAGGTCTCCTGCGGAAGCCTCCCCGTGTCCAGGGTGAAGATGCGGGCTTCAGGGTCGGTTTTGATCATCATATCGATCAAGGCCACATCCTCAGCCCCAAAACTTGATGCCAAAGCTATCCTATCTCCATACTCTTTCAGAGCCCAGCTCAATATCTCAGGAGCACTCAGGGTCTCCAGTTCTGCCCCCTCTTCTCTCAATTGTACACCATCTCTCATCTGAGTTTATCCCCCTTTCTTATCCAAAGGACAAAGCCATCGGTTTCTTGTTCTACCCTTATTATGCGGTGACCTTCTTCTTTGGCGCTCCGCGGCACGTTCCTTATCGGTTCGCCGTTATCAAGCTTCACTTTGAGAATATCTCCCGCCTCCAACTCCTCAAGAGCAAGTTTTGTCTTTACCCAATTAATCGGACACACCTCTCCTGCCAGGTCCAACGATCGTTTAACAGAAGCAGGTGTCATCAAAAGTTCCTCCTCGAATTCTCTCTTTTCTTCATTCCAGACCCAGGATCTGGCACCGACGCCGCCTTCATCGTTCACCGACACAATGAGATAGGAATACGACGGCCAGGCCCTCTCGGCATCGAAGGGCGACGGTTGAGAGGAATGGTTCGGGTGGGAATGGTAAAAACCGATGACGGCCAGTCCTCGCTCCTGGCTCCTTCTGTCAACTTCGTACAACTGCTCAGGGCTGATCTCGTATCTGTCACGGGCCCGTTCGGCGCAAAGGTTGGAGGCTCTATGAACCTCAGCCACCTCCTTCTCATCCCCTATTTTGCCCACCAAAATCCCACAGCATTCATGGGGATAGGCATCTTTCGTGTGTCGGTAAATCTTCTCCAAATCTCCCTTTCTTATGGCGATCATATTAGCCTCTCTCCCACAGAGGTGTACTCAAATATCGGCTCCCACCGTCGGAAAAGACGGTGACAATCACGCCCTCATCAATCTCTTTGGCCAGCTCCAAAACCCCTTTGAGATATGCTCCCGAAGAGTGGCCGACAAACAGCCCCTCATCTCTGGCCAGTCTCTCGCACATGGCTTTGGCCTCGTCGGAGGTGACTGGGATGGTCCCGTCGACCAGACTCTCATCATAGATCTCAGGGACGATGTACTCCTGGCCCATGGGTTTCAGACCCTCAATTCCGGGGAACTCCTCCGGCTCTACGGCATAGATTTTTATCTTCTCGTTATATTCCTTTAATCTCTGGCCTACACCCATGATCGTTCCCCCGGTCCCTACGCCACCCACGAAATGGGTCACTCTGCCCCCCGTCTGCTTCAGGATCTCTTCCCCGGTGGTATCGTAATGCGCCTGAGGGTTGAACGGGTTCTCGTATTGATCGGGCATAAAATATCTGTTAGGATGGGTTTTATATCTGCGATGGGCCTCCTCGATGGCCGCATCATACCCATCCACAGCCCTTGTAAAGATGATCTCGGCCCCGTAAGCTCTCATCAATTTCTTTCTCTCCTGGCTGGCGTTCTCCGGCATGACCAGGATAGCCCGGTAGCCCTTGGCGGCGGCCACCAGGGCCAGGGCCACCCCGGTGTTCCCG
>JBHIER010000295.1:0-4857 GCA_046760705.1 bacterium | reverse complement strand
ACCGTCACCGTCACCCTCACCCCGGGCTTCTCCTGGCAATTGCAATGGCGGCACACGAAAAAAGGTTGGAGGCCCCCTCAAACCCGATGATTCGCCAGGTCTGTAATATGACCGGGCCGTCCTTAATCTCGTCAAAATGCGATTGTGGGGGACAAAGGAGAGTTAGATCTCTCTCACTTTCGCCCGAAAGCGAGAGAGACCAATCTTGGGAGGTAGAGTGATGGTCACAATCGGACTATGGAACCCGCAAGAGCGCCGCTACCCTCCGACAGGCGGTCAATGAAAAACGGAATGAGTGGTCAAGCTCAGCGGAATGCGCACTCAACCTTCACCGTCCTTGACAACACCCCAAATCTGTTCAACTTCCCGCCCGTTGGCTTGGGGGTCGTTTCAACAGCTCGAATTTTCAAAAAATCTTGGGCGTGTCTCATTTTAGGTCTTGACAGGACGTCATCTCTTGCATATATTATTTGTATGCTAACTAATTGTATACGAAATGTTCGTATGTTAAGGAATATGCATGGAGAGATTTGACGACAGTTTGGGTTTTCTGATGACCAGGACGGCGCGATGCATGAAGCGGGCCCTGGAGTCGAGATTGGCCGGGCATGGAATCACCTCATCCCAGTATGCGGTTCTCTATCGGTTGTGGGAGGAGGATGGACTCTCTCTGACGGAATTGGGCAAAAAGCTCTATTTTGACAATCCCACAATTACTGGGGTCGTGGACAGAATGGAGAGAGACAATCTGGTCAATCGGGAGAGGAATAACGAAGACCGGAGAGTGATAAAGATTTTTCTGACTTCCAGAGGGAAAGAGCTGAAAGATGTCTTGATTCCTTTAGGTCCAGAGGTGAACAGATTGGCTACTACCAATTTCAGCTCTGAGGAGAAAGACCGGCTGAAATCCTTTTTGGAGAGGGTGTGGGAGAATATTGAGGGATAATTTGTCACCCGAAGGGAGGGGACCAAGTGAGCAAGAAAATTACACGCAGAGGGTTTATCAAAACGGCGATCGGGGCTGGTGTGGCCACCTACACTTGGGGTGGAATCAAGAGCAACATTTTAGCCTGGCCTGAATCGTCAAAAGAGCCCATTGTCATCTCCACCTGGAAACACGGTCTGGCGGCCAATGAGGCCGCGATGGAGGTATTGGCCGCCGGGGGGGGCTGCTTGGATGCGGTGGAAAAGGGAGTCAATGTGTCTGAGAGCGATCCGGAGGTGATGAGCGTCGGCTACGGCGGTCGGCCCGATGAGAACGGGGTGGTGACCCTGGATGCCTCCATCATGGGCCCTGACGGTAACGCCGGGGCAGTGGCCTTTCTCCAAAATATCAAGAACCCTGTTTCGGTGGCCAGAAAGGTGATGGAGGAGACCGATCACCTTCTTTTGGTTGGTGAGGGAGCTTTGCAGTTTGCTAAAGCCCACGGGTTTAAGGAGGAGAACCTTCTCATTGATAAAGCCAGAGAGCAGTGGCTCCGGTGGAAACAGAGGATGAGTGACGAGGACGACTGGCTTCCACCGAAGGAAGGCCATGACACCATCGGCATGATCGCCTTGGATAAGAATGGAGATATAGCCGGGGCATGCACCACCAGTGGTCTGGCTTACAAGATCCACGGGCGGGTGGGCGATTCGCCCCTGATTGGCTGTGGGATGTATGTTGATAACCAAATTGGCGGTGCAGCCGCCACGGGAAAAGGGGAGGAAGTCATCAAGATTTGCGGAAGCTTCTTGGTGGTGGAGAATATGCGCCGCGGGATGTCACCTCAACAGGCTTGCGAGGACGCCATCAAAAGGATGATCAAGAACCACAACGGAAAACCTGACTTTCAAGATTGCTTCATCGCCCTCAACAAAGATGGGGAGTACGGGGCAGCATCGATTAAAAAGGGCTTTCAATATGCCCTTTACTATAAGGGGCGGAATACCCTCAACGATGGAAAGTATTTTATGCAAGAGTAAAACTCCAAAAGATAGCCACAGAGGCACCCCGTAAAGCTTCGCAACGGGGCAGGCAGAGACCAGAGAGAGAAATACAGGAGTACTGGAGTGTTGGAGTGTTGAAAATCTTGGAGCCAGCTTGCAGGTTCCGCAGATTCAGATCCTCAATGTTATCCACTACTCCAAGTTTCCAATACTCCAGTTTGTCCTCCGCGTCACAGTGGCTGATGAAGAGAAGTTCATCTGCTTGAATCGAGGAGAAAAGCATGATTGAAACGTTTCAAAAGTGGTACGAAAACCGACACGAATATGCCAAGCACTGGAAGGAGAGAGACGGTGGCAAGGTTATGGGCTTTTTCTGCACGTATGTACCTGAGGAGATTCTCTATGCTGCAGATATTTTGCCTGTCCGAGTTTTGGGCAGCCACGAACCCCAGGACGTGACCGAGCCCCACATCTTCGGGATGTTCTGTCCCTTCTGCCGCGACTGTCTGGCTCAGGGGCTGAAGGGCCGTTACGACTACCTGGACGGCATTATGATTGCCCAGTCCTGCCTTCACATCCGGCAGGCTTTCACCTCCTGGCAACTCCACATTCCCGTTGACTACAGTTTCTACATGACGACGCCTCATCACCTCCAGAGCCCGCGGGCCCTGCCGTATTTGACCGGTGAACTGGAGGCGTTTCAAAGGTCGATCGAGGAGTGGACAGGCAAATCAATCACCAATGATGATTTGGATCGTGGGATCGAGCTTGTGAACAGAAACCGTCGCCTCATGAGGCAGATTTATGAACTGCGGCGCGGCGAAAGCCCTCGCCTCACAGGTCTGGAAGCTATGTACATGGTCGTCTCCAGTCAATTGGTCGATAAGGAGGAACATAATAGGATTTTGGAGGAGACCTTGAAAGAGCTGTCACATCGGACCTCGGACCGGCCGACCGGAGAGCGGTTGATGATCATAGGCAGCGAGGACGACGATACGGAGTTTATCGAGATGGTGGAATCTTTAGGGGCCACGATTGTGATCGACGACCACTGTACGGGAACGCGCTACTTCTGGAACGAAGTCACCCCCAATGAGGATCGTCTGGAGGCCATCGCCGCCCGGTACATCGATCGGCCCCCCTGTCCCACCAAAGACTGGCCGGAACGAACCAGGTTGCCTCACCTATTGAATCTGGCCAGAGAGTACGGGGTTCAAGGGGCCATTTTGGTGCAGCAAAAATTCTGTGACCCCCATGAGCTCGATATCCCGGCCACAAAGAAGCTTTTTGAGGGGAACAACATCCCTACCCTCTTTCTCGAATTCGACGTCACCGTGCCGGTGGGTCAGTTCCGCGTGCGGGTCGAGGCGTTCTTGGAAATGTTACGGGAGGAGGATCTGTTTTAGTCACAGAGGTCTTTGGAAAGAGAGGAGTACTGGAACTCCAATTTGTCCTCCGTGTCACAGTGGCCTATGAATAAAAAGTAAAAAACAAGGAGTCGAAAATGTCAAAACAGAAATATTCGACCGAACCTTTGAAGACCTGGCAGAAGGCCAAGGAGATTCGGCAGAGCTATTATCGCGATTATGCCCGGGCCCACGAGAAGGGCGGCGTTCGGTGGGCAGGGGGAGCCTGGAGTTTTGATGCCATCCCGGCCGGGTTGGGCGAGGATGTGTACAACCTCACCAGCGAACCCTATGCGGCCTCGATTGCCTTCGATCGAAAGTTCTCCATAGGCAGCAGAGAGAAAGGGCTACGCCCGGGACCTCTGCTCGTACATGCGCAACTACTGGGGTTCTATCATTCTTGACAAATACGCCTTCGGCGGCCGATTTCCCAAACCGGACTTCATCTGGCAGGACCATATCTGCTGCAGCCACGCCAAATGGTACCAAGTGGTCACGGACCTGGAGCCGGACATTCCCCACTTCTGCATCGACGTGGCCGTTGGTCCTTACGATCAGTTGACCGAAAACAGGATCAACTATGTGGTCGGTCAGATGCACGATGGGATCGAGTGGATGGAGAAGGTGACCGGCCGAAGGTACAACGATGAACTCTTGATAAGAGCCGTCCTCGACGAATGTCGATCCACATCGACCTGGGCCGAAATCTGCGCTCTCAACAAGGCGATTCCGGCGCCACTGGATGAGAAGACGATGTACTCGCTCTATGTGCTTGGCACGCTGATGAAGCACAGCCAGGTGGTGGCCGACTTTTACGAGGAACTGAGGGACGAGGTGAAGGACCGTGTTGAACGCGGCATCGCAGCAGTGGGCAATGAGCAGTGTCGGGTCATGTCCGACACCCAACCGCCTTGGGGATTCTTGAGAGTTTTCCGCTATCTGGAAAAGTTCGGCACGGTCTCAGTGGGCTCCCTTTACACCTTCGGTCTCATCGGGATGTGGGAGGTGAAGGAGGACGGGACCTGGGGGCCGCGGACGACCCCGCAGCAGAAGGGGATCAAGATCGAGGATCGGGATAGGGCGCTGCGCATTTTAGCCGAATGGAATCTGAGCAAGCCCGAGTGGCAGCATTTCTACTCTCCGGCCTACAAGAGTGAGATGATGATTCGTATCGCCAAGGAATGGAAACTGAACGGCGTCATGCTCCACTACAACCGGGGCTGCGAAGGCTTGAGTGTCGGTATTGCCGAAAATAGACTGGCCCTGCAGCAAGCCGGGTTCCCGGTGATGACCTTTGAGGGCAATATGGGCGACGAACGGGAGTTCGACGAGACCCGAACTGTGGCTCGCATCGATGCCTTTATGGAGACCTTGGGAATGAGAAGGTTGGGAGAGTGATATGTACACAGCGCGACGAAGCCGCAACCAAAAACGTTTTTGGGTTCGGGTTACGATACCCGCCCCGTTAAATAAGAAATGACCGAGCAGGAGATACCAGGGCGGTGATTCTTTAGATGCTCTC
>JBHIER010000294.1:0-4860 GCA_046760705.1 bacterium | reverse complement strand
GCTGAAGCAATCATTTAACGGGGCCCGTTTCGTCTTTCGGTGATGGTATTCGTCTCTTATCGACGTCACCATGTACCGTAACCGATACGGGCCCTGTTAGAAATGTCCATTTCAATAAGGTGGAGCCCTTCAGAAGATTCCTTTCTAACAGGGTGGGCTTGGGGACCGTCACCGTCCCCCTCACCCCGGGCTTCTCCCGGGAATTGCAATGACGGGACACTAAAAATATTTTGCCAAAGAACAAAGATTTGATCGGCGATACTATGGCACCCGATAGATGAGAAAACCTTTGTGGCTCTTTTGAAGTTCAAACTTCTCAACCTCATCGGTGGCATAGATCATTCTGCCTATGGTCGTCCTTTTCCCCCTCTCCGTGGGCTTGTTCTTTCTGAAATAGTCCCAATAGTTGAGGCCAGCGGCGTAGGCGATGTCACTCTTGTGATCGGTGGGGAGGATGATGTAGGCCACCCCATTTCTCTTGCAATAGGCGTACAACGGGCCCTCACTTCTGGAATAGTATGCCTTTGCCACCTCCAGGATTCTGGATTGGACCGTCGGGTGTTCGAAGAGGCCATCGGTCAAGGTCTTGCGATGGGCGTAGGTCTGAATGAAGTAGCCGGCGGACCAGTAGGTCAAGATGACATCATTCGGGGCCGTATTCTTTTTGATCCAGGAGATGTAAGCCCTTTCCGCCGGCCTGAAGCGGGTGGGTCGTGTCCTCATGAGGGAGTACGAATCGTAACCGGTTTTCAGAGTGATGGTGGCGAGGAGCAAAATGGTCCCGTAATAGATCTGCCGCTGAAATGGGGCCGGCCTGAGCCTTTTGCCCGGGGAGGTTTGCATGGCAGCAACGGCCAGAACAGACTGCCCACCCAGAAGGGCCAGGAACGGGGAGAGCAGCGTCTTCGTTCGCTGAATGAACATGGTCAGCACGAAGAAGAGCAGAGCCAGAGAGTAGGCGAAATAGTGGCCTGGGTCTCGACTCTGCTTACGGTAGACCCTCTTGCGCAGAATTGGCTCAAAGAGAATGGCCAGGGGCAAGAGGAGACTGGAGAGAGAGAAGAAATCTTTGTCAAAGAGGTCTCCAAGAGAGGTGTACATGAGCTCCTTGTTCCGGATGTATAATCTTTCGAACCCCACATAATCGATGTTGATACCTATGGTTTTGAGCATCTTCTTCGAAAATGCGGTGACGGCCCCGCCGTACTCGGATGCCGGCACTATTTTCCAGGTGCCGACGAGAAGAAGGGCGAAAACAGCCCCAATGATGAGGAACCTCGACCGGAGGGCGGGATTCCGCTGAGGGGAAAAGGCCAGGAAAAGAGCCACACAGATGGCCGTCCCCCCGACGAAGAGCGAGTATTTGGAGAGGATGTAATTGGCCGCAGAGAGGTACGGGATGAGAAGCAGAGAACAGATGTGTGTCACGCCCACAATGAGAAAAGCCACCCCCCAGGCTCGGCTCATCCTCCCAGCCAGCAGCAGAAGGAGGGTGAACGAGCAGACGATCATGAAGTAGCCGAGGCAGACACGCCAGGCATAGGTGGCCAGCCCGAAGAAGAGGGCAGAGAGAATGGAATAGGCGATCAAATGGGACCGATCTCTGCTCCGGGCCCCTTTTATGAGAAAGAGGGTGGCGCAGATGAGCAGCAACACACCCAGGCCGTCATAACGGAACCAGTAGCAGGCAGTCCTGTGGACGTGGGCCGGAATGATGACGGAGAGGAAGGCAGAGAAGAGGGCCCCAACGGTGCTGCCGAACAGCTCCTTCGAGAGGAAGAATACCGGCAGGGCGATGAGACAGCCAATGAGAGAGGTGAAATAGAGAATCGAGCGCTTCAGGGGGACAGGGTGAAAGAGATTGACGATGCGGTGAAAGGCTCCAGCAGAGAGATAGAGGGCCGTCGGCACGTACTCGTTGACCCTTTTGCCCTCCGGGTAGACGCTCAGGGTATCAACCTCAGGAACGCAACCCCGGTCAACCACCTCCTGGGTCATCCTGAAATGGAAGGCCCGGTCAAACCGGAAGTCCACCCGGGAGCTATTGACGTAGTAAGGGATCATCCGGAGAAAGAAGCCCAGAATCAATACGATCACCAGGGCCACGGGTATCAGTACCGGAGCAAAAGGCCGCAACGGCTCAAAGGAGAGGGCACCTCTCTGTGCCACGTAATTTCCCATGAAAAAATACCCCTTGGAGCAAAAAAATCTTGACAACAGCGATTTCTGTCATTATTATTGCCTGTGGAAGTATAAGAAATTTTCTTCGTTATTGCAAGTCGTTTTTTAGATGGGCGCTGCCGATGAGCCATAAACTGAGAAGTATAAAGTACATCCCCATGACCCTCATCCTCCTGTTGTCTCTCGGGGGGTGTGGGGAAAAGGCGGACCAGATCGTCTTGTCCGAAGACTATATTAAAGACGTCCCTGGGGTAGATCTCACTGGGTTGAGTGACCAGCAGCGGGTGCTGGCCATAAAGATACTGAACGAATTCGTCTGCAAATACGGATGTGCTGAAGGCTTGACTATTGCCCAGGCCCAAACGGAAAGGAAGGACTGTGTGATAAGTAAGAGATTGGCGGAGATTGTTGTCCAGAACGTGCAGTCGGGAATGGCTGCAAACCTGGAGGAGGAGATCCTGCGGATTGCGAAGGGGGCCGATTATGCTGCCAGTCCTCCCCCGGAGAAGATCTATTCGGTGCCCGTGGGCGATGCCCCCACCAAGGGTCCACCCGAGGCCCCGGTGACACTGGTCATATTTACCGATTTTCAATGACCGTACTGCGCTCGGTATGTTCCCGTGATGGAACAGATCGTCTCCACATACAAGGAGAAGGTTCGTCTGGTGTTCAAGAACTATCCCTTGAAAAATCACAAGCTGGCCTTCGGGGCGGCTGAGGCGGCCATGGCTGCCCACGAGCAGGGGAAGTTCTGGGAGATGCACGACCTGCTGCTGAAAAATAGAAGGAGGCTCCAAACCGAAAATCTATACAAATATGCTCAGCAGATGGGACTCGATATGGAGAAGTTTGAAGCCAACATGAAGGGGCATACTTACAGGGAGTACATTGAGAAGGATATCGCTCAAGCGAAGGGCATCGTCCGGGGGACGCCGACCTTTCTCATAAATGGCCGGAGATTGGTGGGGGCAAAACCCTTTGAAAGCTTTAAGAAAAGAATTGACCAGGAGCTGGCCAAACAGAAGAAGAGTACCTAAGGAGTGTCTGTGCGGAATCTCCTACCTCCAGCAACGAGATTTAGGCACAAAAACACGCCTGCCTGTGGCAGACAGGCCGGAATGACAAAAATAGGTCACCGTAGTTTGCGAACCAGAGCATCCAAGATGGCGTCCCATCCCAATATATTGGGTGTGAGGGGAAAAAAAGGGGCTACATCTTGACAGGAGCAGAAAAAACTGAAATTTTTCAATTGGCACCATCAAATTCTTATAAGGGATTAAAAAACAATACCTTAAATTGTAAAATGCGTCCCAACGCCAAGGGGTCGGCCGATCGAAAAATGTGCCTAAATGCATTTTTTTTGATTTTTTTTAAAAAAAAGCTTGACAAAGCGCACGGCATGTCTTATACTTGTGAAAATTTCGCAGGTGGGTGGTTTGAACGATTTGATGGGAAGTGTTAGGTGAACTGTTGCTCAGAAATATTACTGCGGGTGCGATTTCGACAAAATTTTGATTTTCGAAGATGAAAAAGGTCATTTCTGTCATGATTGAAGGAGGTGAGAAAAGAGGCCGAAGTTTGAAAACAGGGAGTCTTTTCGTTTCGTTGTCTCTCCATTTCGAGGTGGTTCTTAAGGATGATTTGTTAAGGGAATTAGAAGCTAAGTCTCATTACATTTATTATTTTACTCCAAACCTAAGGAGGTTAGGATGAAAAAGGCGATCATGGTTTCACTGTTGGTCCTCCTTGTGGCTGTTCCGGTCTACATTTTTGCGACGAAAGACCGGGTAGACGTAGACTATGCCGTTCCGATTCTCGATGCCAGAAACACTGCTGGCAAGGCGGCCGGTCAGGGGCTTGACCGGCTGTTGAAGGAGGAGGGTCAAAAACTTTCCGTGGTGGATGAGGTTTTGTGGATAGGCGGTTTTGACGTGAGAGGCGTTCAGGAAGAGCCCTATGCCTCAGTTGTATTGAAGGTGGTCTACGATTCCGATCCCGATATGAAGGCCACCTGGATGGAGTTGAAAGCGGGGGCGGACTTTGTGAAGGCCTTTCGGATTGTGCCGGGCCAGAGCGGCCGGGTCGAAGAGATCGAACTGATGGCCTTCGGGGTGGACAGCAGGGAGGAGATCGGTGCCCTCGAGATCCGGTTTGCGGGTGGCGGCACCAAGTTCGACCAGATCATCCTGGGCGTTGCCGGTGATACGGACGGAGATGGCATTGACGATGCTGTCGATAACTGTCCGAATACGTTTAATCCTGGACAGGAGGACTACGACAACGACGGTGTGGGCGACGCCTGCGACAACTGTCCGGAGACCTATAACCCGGATCAGGCGGACAATGATGACGGGGCCAACGACGGTGTGGGCGATGTCTGCGACAACTGTCCTGATGACTACAATCCCAGAGTCTATGTCGACACGGACAACGATGGGATACCGGACACCTGGTTGCAGATCGACACGGACAACGATGGGTACGGCGATCAGTGCGACAACTGTCCGAATACGTACAATGACGATCAGGCGGATGGGGAAAACGATGGTGTGGGCGATGCCTGCGACAACTGTCTGAGTACCTACAATCCCGATCAGACAAATTCGGACAACGACGGGTTGGGTGATGCCTGCGACAACTGTCCGACGGTGTACAACCCCGGTCAGGCCGATGGGGACA
>JBHIER010000293.1:0-4877 GCA_046760705.1 bacterium | reverse complement strand
CCTTGACTTGCTCAACGGTGGACATGTCAGAAGTATGACCTGGAAAGACCCAATGTTTCACTGGAATACCTGAACGGGTCACAGCCAATCCAATAACCACTTGAGGTAAATCTGGACATTTATCTTTCGAATAACCACGCTGTTTGAGATCCGACTCCTCTTCGGTCTCAAGGTACGTTGTGGTGGTATCGAAAAATAACAAATCCAGCTCAAGATTGAGCAAATCGGCCACTGACCAATAGATTTCTTGCTCAAGCTGCCCTTGATGCTCTAAAAGAAAATCCATGGCTCGATAGAGCACCTGAACATCTATTTCTTTTAGCTCTGGGATATAGACATCTTCTGCCACCCATTCGGTTATGGCCAATTTGCTCGAAGGGGCCAGACAACGATTGGCAACCATGGCAAAAATCGACTGAACAATCGGGGTGGTAAACTGGCGATTGGTTGAGCGCTTTTCTAACATTGTTTTAAAATTGAGCTGGTGCCATAGCGCCGATAAAACATACGTGCCACCGAAAGTGCGACTCTGTTTCCATTGAAAACGGCGACCTCGATGTTCCATAAGTACTTGAGACTCCAGGGCCTCTTCAGGTGGTAAAAACCGAGCAATGCTTCTAACCAGCAGCTTCAGTTGCTCACCATCAAGATATTCCTTTCGACCAAAGTTATAGAGTACTTTCGCCTGAGCGCGCCCTTTCTCATTATCCCACTGATTGTGGACCAGTTGGACGTAAGTGGCTTTTGAGCCGTCCTTATTTTTCCTGGATACTTCTCTTAAAAACATATTTATAATACTCTGGAGAAGATGACACAGAGATAATGACGGTTTATAATACCGGAGAGGAGGTATTGGAGGTTTCAAACATCTATTCCATCGAGTCGTGGGTGAAATCCTTCGCCCCTTCTTCGCGGTTTAACGTTGCTCCCGACGATAGCCAAATGATCACGGTAACAGTGAGCTCTGCTGGCCTTGATAGGAGGCGGTATGATGGGACTATACACATTATCTCCAACGACCCGGATACTCCCGACTATCAAGAACCCCTGGTCTTTGATGTTGACATAGGAGTGGCGCTTCAAAAATCGTAGGGGCCGAGCTCTGTGTCGGCCCTTCGTGAGGGCGGATGCCGGAGGATAGATTATCCCAACTTGCTGGGGCAGGAGTTGCACTCCTGCCCCCCCCAACCCACAGTTGAAGTCAGAAAAGGCGTCAGGAACCTTTTATTTTGGCGCCTGCGGCAATAATCAAGCCCATGGGCTCCATGGGGTGACAACATCGAGCAAGATGTCAGAGGGAAGAGGCCCTTCCACAGTACTCGCAAGATTTACAACATCCTCGGACAGGAGGTGCGCATGCTGGTGGATAAGTTCAAGGAGGCTGGATATAATACCGTCATCTGGGATGGCCGGGACGATTGGGGCAGGGAGGTTTCCAGTGGAATCTACTCCCCTGTCCAATAAATTCTGTACAATTTATTGGCGATATGTTATTACAAAAAAAATCCTGTGATTAACCAGCTAACCTATCAGGGACAGGGAAATCCGAAATTAGAATATCGAAACTCGAAACAAATTCAAATGAGAAAAATATCAATCACCAAACGGAAAATCACTCGTAATATCGGCCAAAATTAAGGACAAAACTTTTGAGACGCTATACTCCTTCTATCAGTTGACAGTGGTCGGGGGTCGGAGACCAGGCGTATGGTTCTGCTTAAATAGAACAGTAGGGGCCGACCTCTGTGTCAGCCCGAGAGGCAATATTATTCGGGCCCAAAACCTCGCAGCCTCTTCAATGCCTTATTCGCCTGTTGGCTGTCCGGATTTTTCTCCAAAAATATCTCGTATTCACGGATGGCTTGGGCAATCTCACCCCTCTTTTCGTAAATTCTGGCCATTTTCAGATGGGCTGTCTTGAAATGATATTTGACCTTCACAACCCTCTTGTAAGTGGCCAGAGCCTCCTTCATCCTTCCGGTGACATAGTACGTGTTCCCCAGATTATATAGGGTGAAAAGGCTCCGAGGGTTTATCTCAAGATTCTTGCGATATTCCCTGATCGCCTTTTCGTACTCCTTTTTATCAAAAAAGTGGTTTCCGAGATTATAATGGCCACCGCCAAGCTGGAATTCGTGGGCTCGATCAAGTTTGGACAGAGAGATGAGAAGCATAACTGGAATAACCGCCAGCGGGACTAAATGTCCCAGGTCCATCCTGCTCCTTAACTTCTCATAAGTGTCGTAGATGCCAACGGAGGCAAATAGTATTAGAACCGGAACGATGGGCAGCCGATACCTGGAGGAGACAAAGAACAGCAGCATCACTAAGAGATTGGCGGCGATAAAGAAATAGAATAAGGACAATTCCCCCCACTTCCGTCTGGATATGATCAAGCCCCATACCCCAAAAGAGATGATGACTGCGTACGGTACAAAAAGGAGATGCAATACCTTAATGTAGTCCTTCTCCAACAATATGTTATATTCACCAGAATACTCAAAATTGTTCAAGAAACGGTACAGTTTCAAAAACTCCAATTTGACGTATCGTAGAGGATGCTTAAGAATGAACCGAACCCCTTTGCCGAACCAGTATTTGGTGACCTCAGATCTCTTCAAGGGTCTGCCCAGGTCTTTCTGGGCCAACTCCTTCTCCTCCTGGCCCTGGGTCAGAGGGGAACCGGAAAATTCCGACAGAGAAACGTACAGCCCTCTTGCCTTTGGGTTATTCCCCTGATAGAACGTAATTCCACCCTGAGATGAGATCAATACGAAATCTTTACCCACCGCATAGTTTCTCAACGTCACCGGACCCACCGTCAGGCAAAGGCCGAAGATCAGAGATGAGATGAAGATCAATCTCTTTTTTATGGGCTCTGAGAACCCTATCCAAATCCAAACGGGTATGAAAAAGAGAAAGAGGAGACCAGCCGGTCGGGTCAAAACCGAGATCCCAAACAACACTCCCCCAATGACCCAATTTTTCGGGGTCGGGTTATCCCTCGTCTTCAGCAACCACAGGATCACCAGAAGTGAGAGGAACACTGACACGGTGGTGGCCATGATCTTTGTCTCATAAAAGATGAGCGTCGGGTAGAAAAGGGCCACAACCACAGCTATCAGACCTGTACGCCTATTGAAAGCTCTCCTGGCGATGGAGTACAGCAACCATAGGCTTAACAGCCCTATGCCGGACTGGAGGAGATGAACGAGCAGATACTCATCGCTCAGAAATCTGTATATGACGGCGAGAAGGTAAGGGTATAGGGGCGCTCCGTAGAAGACCTCACTTCCCAGCCAGTCTCCTGAGGCTATGGCTTTGGCCCACCTGGTATACACTTCGGAATCCAGGAGGAGGAAGTCATAGAATGGGGAGTGGAATCTGTACTCCAGTAGATAGATGACCCTGATCACTATCGCCAGGGCAAACAGTAAGATCAAGGCCTGCTTGTGTCTCTTCTCGTAATCGACCTTTACTTTCCTCATTCCTTTTCCCTGTAGGCTTCATACCGTTAATCTTTGCATGCCTCATGTCGTAAGTTCAAAAGTTACAATTTTGCCCCGTAATTGTCAACAGATTTCTTTTCAGGGTGGGCTGAATGGCATAGGCATGGGTTGCGCCAGGGAGATAAAACCATACTGGCATCTGAAAAAAGGCCAGGTATTTTTCGCTTGACAAGTGCCGATTGATTTAATATAATACTCAAGTAGAGGACTCTTGGAGGGTAGCCGAGGAAGTGAGGTCGCTATGACTGTTCATACTGAAAGGGATCTGAGAAGCGCCTTTCTGGCACAAGCAGCATGGTTGTGCCAGGGGGCGAATTCTATTTTTTGAGGGGGGTGTTCACCCTTGGGGAAAAGAACGTCTTTTGTGATCTGGCTGACAATGATCCTTTTTTGGGCCCCTGGTCTGCCCGCCCAACAGGCAGTTTTGTCCGTCATTGGTAGTTCTGGCCTGGCGGGCAGCGGGGGCAATATTGTATGGATCGATCTGGACAACACTACGGCCGGGCCAGTATCGGGACTTCAGTTTGATTTGGGCTTTGATCCAGGTGTGCTGTCGGTTGAGCAGGTCGTCCGCACCCGGAGAACGGACTCCAGCACAATGGCTCTTTTCGACTGGAATGTGTACCAAGAGGGGAAGCTGAGAGTGGTTATGACGGGTATAGGAACAACTATTGCCCCTGACACAGGTTCGATAGCCGATATCTCCTTTGAGGTGGCCGAAGATGCTCTGCCGGGTGATTATCCCCTCACTTTGTCGAATGTGTTGTTGGTCGATGTTCAGACAGAGATCACAGATGGGGTCTTCACCGTGGCTGAAGAGACGGTTTTGAAGGTAATCGGTGGATCAGGAGTTCCGGGCAGTGCAGGAAATGCGGTGCCCATTGACCTGGCGAATAATATCGGCATAGGAGGGATTGCCTTTACCCTCAGCTACGATGCCACGCTATTGACGGTAACCGATGTGGAAGCCACTTCCAAGACAGACCATATGAGCACCCTCACCTGGAGCGAACCCCATCCTGGTGTAGTGAACCTTTTGATAGCCGATACTGCCGGAGCGATTATAGCTCCTGTGAAAGGGGCCATTGCACATTTCCACTTCGATGTTTCCGCTGATGCCCCTCATGGTGATATAGGGCTCACTCTATCCGATGTGGTGATCTCCGATCCCCAAGGTGCTCCAGTGGATGTCATTTCAGTTGATGGCGTGTTCACCGTTGGGGTCCCGGAAATTGCCATCTCTGATACGAGCCACAATTTTGGAGATGTCCAGATAGATAATTCAGCCATTTGGCCATTTACCATTTACAACTACGGGTCAGCAGCTCTGCGCATTGACTCTATTGCTGCAGATCGTTCTGAGTTTGG
>JBHIER010000292.1:0-4890 GCA_046760705.1 bacterium | reverse complement strand
TAGCATATTGTGGTGTTGGTAGCTCCTTGTCAACTTTTAAAATGTCAATCTTCAAAAAGGAGGTTGTAGCCAAATGGACGAACTTGAAATTTCGCTCGTCCTGAGATATAGCGTGCCAAAAAATGGTCTGACAATAAATGGTATTTTGAGAGGGTTGGAAAAAGATAAGGATGTGCTTTTGATTCCTTTCGCCGCCAGCTTGTCGACGTTCCGCGTATAAATCCCTTTGGTCCCGTAAGACGAAAGTTGCGACGGCGAAGCCGCCGGCGACCGGCGAAGCCGCCACAGTGCTGGTGAGTGACTCGTTGACTATTCCTTCTTCACCCAGATCGGACTGGACCAGGCGCGGGACGCGTTGCCGTGCTCGTCGGTGTCGACTTGGGTCACACGCAGATAATAGTAGCTGCGTTCGTGAAAAGACTCGTCCACATAACTAAACTTCACTTGCCGAGTTCCTGGATGTCGTGAATGAAGGACGGCGCCATCGCGGACAATCTCCACCTCCGCAACAGCGTCCGTTCCCTGAATCTCGACCTCGATTTTCGGGTTGTCCGCGGTTGCGATTTCCTCGCCCATGTCGTGCCCGTTGATCTTAAAGCTCAGCACGATGCGAGCGTTGGACACGGCGTAATTACGGCGATGGCGGAGTGCATCGAAGACGGCGTCGCGTGTTAGCGCTTCAGCGAGAACGGCCGTCCGGGCAGCCGGCTTTCCTTCGTGCGTGTCGGTTCCGCGGACAAAGCCGGTCTTCCCGCCGCGATTGAGGAAATCGCGAACGACCTGCTCTATGTTGGCGTGGTAGGTCTTACCTTCGTAGTACATCGTGTCGGCGTACATCTCCGTGTTCGTGATCACCGAGTAGTATGCCGGCGCGTAATCCCATTGGTCCTTTCCATCCGGCCGCGATGATGGATGGTTATTCTGGATTAGCCCGCCTTGTTTCTGAACCGCCTCCGCCAGCAAATTCGGACTCATCGTAGCCGGATCCTTCGCGCTGAAGATGTGCTCGACTCTCCCCGGGAAATAGACGTTCTTGTGATTGTAGAACCTGGGTGGTCCCGGAAAGAGTTGTTCCGACGGCGTGCCATCTCCGACCTCGGCCCAGTACTTGGGTTGCGACGTCCATTCGTAACCGGCAATGGCCACGAACTTGCCGTCAACGGTGTACTGGTCCGCTTTGTCCTGCGTTAGGGTCCACGTTTCTCTGGGCATCCGCCAAGTCGGCTTGCCGTTTCCGAAGTCGTGGTCCGTGACGATCACGAAATCCAGTTTGGCGACGTCCCGAGCGTAGGCAAAGTAATCGTCCAGGCTGCCTTTACCATCGGAATGGCTTGTGTGACCGTGTACATCGCCCCAGTAGACTTGATACTCGGCGGAAGCTGAAGGATGGGGAAGGGCGGCGATGAGAAGAAAGACCACCAGGGATGCCAGCGCGCGTGCGCCTATAAGCCGGCACCAGATGTTGCTGCAGATCGAAGACATCAGTACACCTCTCCTATCGGTCGCCTGGGTCATCGGCACGCGCGTATTCGACGAGGCGCAGATAATCCTCCTGCCGCTGTTTCCAGCGGGCGATACGTTGCGCCCGAGGAAGTGGCACAACGTCTCCGTATCCCATGGGGATTACGATGCCCGGCATGCCGCCGTCGGGCACGAACGGGAAGATCGAATTCAGGCGATACACGCCCCGGTTTCGCTTCCAGTGCATGTGGCAATGCACACAGGTCTGGATCACCGATTGATGATTTCTATAAGATAACATGATAATGTGATGCACCTCCTCCGGGAGTCTATGGTGTGATAGACTGCCCGGGAGAATCAAAATTTTAGGGGAGGTGCACAGATGAATTATGCAGGTATTGACCATCATCGTCAATACTCCGCATTGAATCATCTAAAATGTAACCCAAAGGAAGGTTGTTAAATCATATAAAATGTAACCGAACTTCAATGAGGAGGGAGGTTACAAGGAGCAGATGGACATGCGAGCACGCCATCAATATTTAGAGACGTTGATCCCGCGGTATTTAAAAGCCGACCGGAGGGGCAAGACCCGTCTTTTGAATGAATATTGTCTCAACACGGGGCAGAACCGCAAATATGTGATCTGCAAGATTCAGAAGATGGCTTTTGAGGAGCTTAAGCCTCGCAAGAGAAGAGCCAGACACTATGGTCCTGAGGTTCAGGAAGCCTTATGGAAAATCTGGAAGATATTCGATGGTCCCTGTGGTCAACGTCTCAAGCCTCTTCTGGAGAAAGAAGTGGGGCGTCTTCGGGAATTGGGGGAACTGAGAGTCTCCGATGAGACCTATGCGAAGCTTCTCACGATCAGCTCAGCCACCATCGACAGGCTCTTACGGAGCAAGAAGGAGAGCTGGAAGGCCCAGCGCCGATATGGTCAGAGCAAGGCCGGATTGATTGCCCAGCGTATTCCCCTGCGTCTGACCGATTGGGACACCTCTTGTGTGGGCTATGTGGAGATGGATCTGGTGTTTCACTGTGGCGCCTCCACAGCCGGAGATTTCATCAGCAGCCTCTCTGTGCTGGAGATCAGTTCAGGGTGGTGGGAAGGGGAGGCCGTTATGGGAAGAGCTCAGGGCCGGACATTCCAGGCCCTGAAGGCAATCAGAGAACGCAGCCCTTTTGACTGGTTAGGAATTGATTCGGATAACGACCAGATGTTTATCAACCATCAGCTCCTCAGGTATTGTGAGGAGGAGGGTCTGGAATTCACGCGCTCTCGGCCTTATAGGAAAAATGATAATGCTTACATTGAACAGAAGAACTCCACGCACGTGCGGAAACCTTTGGGATACCTCCGTTATGATACCCCAGAAGAACTCCATCTCATCAATGATCTCTACCGCACGGAACTCAGGCTCTACAAGAACTTCTTCCAGCCTGTCATGAAGCTTCGAACCAAAGAGAGAGTGGAGGGAAAGCTTAGGCGGAGATATGACAAGCCAAAGACTCCCTTTCAGAGACTTTTGGAATCAGGAAAGCTGTCTCGGAGAGCTCAGGAAGCCCTGGAAGAGCTTTACTCCTCTCTCAATCCAGCCGAATTGAAGAGACAGATCGAGAGAAAGCTGAATAGGCTGTACGAGGTGTATCACAAGAAGCATAAGCGCTCTCTGAGGGTGAATCCTTATAAGAAACAGACCCCATCTACGGTTACCTTTTTCATGATTCAACAATGATGATTTCGGTTACCTACTTAAATGATTTGACACGGGACCTGCAAGCAAATACGGTTTGATATTGCCCAACTTTTCTGATACATTGAGGTCGTTCAATATGGTTTCACCAACGGGTGAGAAAGGCGGTGATGCTGCCGGTGCCTAAAGAGTGGTTTGTCACATCCTTCCGGCCTTCTGGCAAAGGGATCAGCAAGCTATTCGGCGAGCTGGAGGCAAAAGTGATGGAGATCCTCTGGAGAGAGAATGAGGTACCCGCTCGTACTGTATTCGAGAGTCTTCGGGATCAGGGCCGACGTCTCTCCTACTCCACCGTAAAGACCATTCTAGAACGCCTCACAGAGAAGGGAGTCTTGGAGAAAAAACTGCAAACTAGGGCTTATCTGTATCGCCCAAGGCTCAGCCGTGAAGAATTAACTCGCACCGCCATCAAGCAAATCATTGACAGCCTTATGACAAGCTTTGCTGACCCGGTAGTATCATGCTTTGTGGATAAGCTTAGCAGAACTCATCCAAATCGAGTTGCAAAACTGCTTGAGATGATAGAGAAAATCAGCGAGGATGCCTCGCGGTTACCGAATCCAAAAAAGAATGAGTGAATGCAATGGAGCATGCTGCAGCTGCGTATGAACCATTTCATTTTCATTTGCTGTACGATGCTGTGCTATCTATAGCAGGTTTTTTGGTCGTCCTGGCCATATGTCGCGTCTTATCGTTACACGATCCAAAGCTGCGTATAAGAATCTTCGCCCTGGTTATCGGTCTACCTATCCTTGGAGAGCTTGTAGCTATGGCCTCCTACATGGTGCGGCCCGCCCCTCATACGCCTATAGGGCAGGCCATTCTCCGTTTCCATGAACAATGTGGATTTTGCTCTCTCTTCGACAAGCCGTCGTTCCTGGGCACAAAGCCCTGGTTAATATTGTCCGCACTGCTGGTTATAACTCTTGTCTCCCTTATCAAGAAGGGGCTAGGAGCTCTTATTCTGAGACGTCTTGCTGTCAAGTATTCCTTGTTTCCAATCTCCTCCCATCCAGGTCTCCATCAGCATCTGGTTACCGTTGCCGCCAGATGTAAGGCTCCTCTTCCCCGAATCGCTATTACCCCCCATCTGGAGCCTGTGGCCCTGACCTGTGGCGTTCGCCATCCCACAATCATCATTTCTCAAGGCATGCTGAGGCAGTTCAGCCAGGCAGAACTTGAGGCTGTCCTGACTCATGAACTTGCACATGTTGTCCGCCGGGACAACCTATGGAACTGGCTAATAGCACTGCTCCGAGATACGCTTTTTTTCTTTCCGACGAGCCATCTGGCCTGGCGGCAGATAGTAATATTCCAGGAAAAAGCCTGCGACGATTTGACCATCAGATGGACAGGACGCCCGCTGGACTTAGCCAGATCGCTAGTCAAATTTTGCCAGCATTCCCCCATACGGCACATGGTGTGTTCTGAAGAGTTGTTCTTAACTAATCGTTTCTTGCGGCGTGAGAGCTTCGTGGAAAGGCGCATCGAGAGGATCATCCTCTCCCGCCGAAGGGAAGCTGCAATTCCTTCCTCAAAACGCATCGCTCTGGTCATTGGGGCTATAGTCTTAATTCTCATGCTTTTTGCCCTACCCATCGTTATCGGCTGCTAAACACTCTTTGTTTCTGCCTCATTGTTGCAGAATGAGGTTGCACTCCACATCTATCCCGTG
>JBHIER010000291.1:0-4892 GCA_046760705.1 bacterium | reverse complement strand
AAAGATCAAGGGCCTTGTCTTTCTCACCGAGCGCCGTATAGATCTGGGCTGTGAACCAGGCTTTTGACAGATCCGCACTCTCGGCGATTTCGAGTGCTTCTTGTCTTCGTCCGGCCAGCGCGTAAGCGATTCCAAGCAGGACAGGTCCGGCGTACTTGGAAGCGGCCTGCACGCCCTCTTTGGCTGCGGCGATCGCTTCCTCATGCATCCCTTTACGAGAGTAAGCCCGCACCATTACGTAATAGCTCGGACCGTAGAGGGGCCTTAATTCCAGGGCTTTCTTCGCTTCGGCGATAGCCTCGTCGTATCTGCCAACATAATTGTAAAGCCCTCCCAGCCAGGCGGTGTGAACCGGCCGGAGTGGGTCGATTTCCTGGGCCCTCTTGTGCTCCGCAATAGCCTCGTCCAGGCGATTGAACAGGGCAAGCATCCAGGCGTAATGGTAATGGGTCATGGCTGAGTTGGGGTTAAGCTTAAGCGCCCGTCGGAAATATTCCTCCGCTTTGACCCAGTCCCAATCGTGATAGAGAGCAATGTCCGCCAGAGCGCCTATGGCTTCGACCATGTTGGGATCGAGAGAGAGTGCCCGCTCGGCCGCAGCTTTGGCCCGCGGGAAAGTCTCAGGCGAGGGCGACGGGCTGTGGCCGATGGTGACATATCCTTCGGCCAACCCGGCGTAAGCCAGAGAGTCTGCCGGATCGATTTCTACGGCTTCGTGAAGGATCTTCAGTCCCTTCTGGATTCCCTCTTCGGTGTAAAGCGTTATATAATACATTCCTTTGAGGTAAGCCTCATAGACGGCCGGATTCACCCGGCGCGGGGCCGAAAATATTTTTTTCTGCTCCGGCGTCAGGGACACATTGATCTTGTTGGCGATGGCCTGAGCCACTTCGCTCTGAACGCGCAACACATCGCTCAGGTTGTAGTCGTAATTATCTGCCCAGATCTGTTGGTCCTTCCTGGCATCCACAAGTTGAATTGCCACCCTTAGATTGTCGCCAGCGCGTTGCGCCGAACCTTCCAGGATGGCATCGACCTTCAATTCAGCGGCGATGTCCTTCAGTGATTTATCCGTGTCCTTATAGTGCATGGTTGAGGTTCGTGAAATGACCCGCAAAGCACCGAGCTGGGCTACACCATTGATTAATGTATCCGTGATCCCGTCAATAAAATATTGCTGCTCGGGATCGCCCGTAAGATTGGCCATGGGAAGGACTGCCAGTGAGCGATAGGTCGGTCCCGCCAGGCTGCGGATGGCCCGGCTTCGTAAGTTCCCGATATCAAAGAGGCCAAGCAGCACGAGGATTGCTAAAAGAGTCGTCGCAACCGCCGGCCATCGCAGCCGCGATAGCGCCCGCTTGCCAACAAGCCAGGCTCTCGAGGCCGCGCCTCTCTGTATTTTTTCGAGTGCTGCCTTGACTTCACCCGCGGTCTGATAACGCCGCGCCGGCTCTTTCTCCAGGCATTTTTCAACGATCGCCTGAAGTGCGCCTGTCATTTTCCCCCCACGTTTTTCTGACAGCGGCCGCGGAGACTCATGGAAAATAGATGAGGTCAGCTCGAAACTCGTTTTTCCCTGAAACGGCCTCTGGCCCGAGGCCATTTCGTAGAGCACAACACCGAGCGCCCAGATATCACAGCGAACGTCGGCCGCTTCTCCGCGCAACTGTTCTGGTGCCATGTAAGCCAGAGTCCCGGCCACGACTCCTGGCCCGGTCAAGGAATCCTGAGTCAAAGTAACAGATTGCTCTCCTGGGATGCGGTCGAGCCGTTTGGCCAGACCGAAATCCAAGACTTTGACATTTTCCTCGCGAGTGAGAACCACATTAGCGCTCTTGAAGTCGCGATGGATTACTCCGCGCTTGTGGGCGTGGTCCAGAGCCTCAGTCAGCTGGATTCCCAGACGCAGAACCTCTCCAGTTGAGAACTTTCCCCCTTCCAGATTGAAGCTCAGGGTTTGGCCTTCCACCAGCTCCATGGCAATATAGGTTTGGCCGCCTGATTCACCGACTTCATAGATTGTGCAAACATAAGGATGGTTAAGTTTGGACGCTGTCCGGGCTTCTCGCAACAACCGCTTATGGGTTGCGCCGTCCCAGGCAGCTCCAGGCCGAAGAACCTTGAGGGCTACGAGCCGCTCGAGCACCAGGTCTCGAGCCTTCCAGACTTTACCCATGCCGCCCTCGCCGAGCTTTTCCAGGATTTTGTAATGAGAAAATGTTTTTCCGATCACAGTTCACCTTTTTTAAAGGTATAATTAAGCGAAATCCGCGTTCTTAATATCATGGACGATCAGACGGGAAATTTTATAAGATGTTCATAACCCTCCTTTAATTTCATATCATAATCTCTCCAATAAAACAAAATAAAAATACGGCAGCTGGCGTTTCCCGTTTTTCTATGATGATGTGATGCAAGTGCTTTCTATAGCGCCTTTTTTTCTCCTTTTCTAAAAGGAATTTCTTAAGGGATACATGATCGTCCTGGGGATCGCCCTGGAAACGCTGAAAATCGTCAACAACATGCCCTGGTTCTGGCATTGGCGGAGTCCTTGGGCAACACTCATCCATATCATCAACTTCTGGCATCTCCAGATCGTCCTCTATGTCGGCATAATGACTTGCCTGGCGACATTCCTTCGCTATAACCGGGAGATGTAGAATAGGCAAGGGGATTCTCAAGAACACCATCAAAGTCCACCGGGCGAGGATGGATATCAGTCAGGAACAGCTGGCTGAGCATGTCGGAGTGACGCGCAAGACAATCAATTCCGTCGAGAGAGGCCATTTCGTCCCCTCCACAATCCTGGCTTTGAAGATCGCCCGTGTCTTCAGGGTTTTCGTCGAAGAGGTTTTTTCCCTGGCTAAAGAAACGCAGGCCTCCGCCCCCTCAGGTAGCTTATCAAGAACTTCTCATAGCCGCCGAAGTCGGTGGTAAGTATTTTTCTTGATCTTCTTCCAGCTCTGGCGATGAGGCCTATCCGATTTCGGGTGATTCTGAACTCCCCTTTGGCCTTTTGCCCCGATCCCCTTTTTTCTCAGCTCGATTTGAAATCCCCTCACGCTTCGGTTTATCATCCATGACGAGGGAATGAGGCAAAATTGGCATATGAACGCTCATCCGGCCTGATCACCGAAAAGCAATTTCTTATCCCTTTTTTTCCGCATTCAATTCATTCAACATTTGAGGTCTAATACGCATATGATACCCCTGTCTGTACCAGTCCAATTTTTATAGAATAAAAAAATGAGAAAAAATGACCTCATATCTGTGACTTCCGTGCATAGTTCACCAGGGGACTAACAGTAATAACAATCTGTGCTTAAAGCCAACACATTTATAAATTCAAATGAAAATACATATAAATGGGAACTCCAAGCGGAGAAGCTTAAATTTAGGGGACACAATATTTATTTTGATAACTAAATTGTCGGATATGTTGAGGGCTTTGTTTTCCGCATTGAGATAAGAAATCAGGTATTGTGCTCTTTAAATTTCCCTGTCGAAGAATTGAAAAAGCAAAGATTTTCGTCTATAGTATCAATAAGTTACAAATTGATTTAGAAAATCCGTCCATGTGAAGTGAATTTCACTTATCCATGCTTAAGAAGAATCTAGAGAGGAGCATACAATATGAAATCAAAAGAATTACTGCCAAATCTTGCTAAAGGCAGCATGGTTATTCTCATAGTAATATCGTTGATTAAACTTTTGCTTCATCTGTACACAAATGCTTTTGCAAGTTACGGGATCTTCAGGGACGAGCTCTACTACATCGCTTGTAGTGATAGGCTCGCCTTTGGATATGTGGATCAACCGCCATTATCCATTTTTATACTTTTTCTAAGCCGATTGGTGTTGGGAGAATCGCTCTTTGCTATCCGTCTGCTCCCTGCGATTGCGGCTACAATGACTGTGTTTATAACAGGATTGATGGTTCGCAAACTTGGCGGAGGGAAGATTGCTGTTATCATCGCAGCCTCAGCGGTAGCTTTGGCACCGATCCAGCTTGGCATGAACACTGTTTTCTCGATGAATGCCTTTGATATTTTCTTCTGGGCTCTAGCTTCTTACATCGTGGTTCTCATTCTAAAAGAGGGAAATCAAAAATTGTGGATTCTTCTGGGCATTATTTTAGGGCTGGGATTGTTGAACAAGATAAGCATGATTTGGTTTTTTGTTGGATTTTTTGTGGCTCTTCTTCTCACATCACACAGAAGACAGCTCACAAGAAAATGGCCATGGATCACGGGAGTCCTGGCATTTGTCCTGTTTTCCCCTTTTATCATCTGGAACTTGAGTCATGACTTTGCTCATATCGAGTTTATCAGGAATGCATCTATGTACAAGTATTCTGGTCTGACTCCATTGGATTTCATTATTGGCCAGTTGCTCCTCCAGAATCCCGCGGCCTTGCCTGTCTGGATTGCCGGCCTTTGGTTTTTCCTTTTTGCAAAACAAGGCAGACACTTTCGTCTCTTAGGAATTATTTATGTTGTCGCCTTTTTGATCCTCATCATCAACAGAACAAGCAAAGCGGAATATTTAAGCCCTGCTTATCCGATGCTGTTTGCAGCTGGAGCTGTGTTCGTAGAACGGCTCTGTCGACGTAAGCACTGGGGATGGCTGAAATTTGCAGGCCCTGCATTTCTCATTGTCAGCGGATTGTTGTTGTCTCCAATCGCCTTGCCAGTTCTTCCGGTTGAGACATATATCAACTATTCAAATTTCCTGGGGATCAATCCCCATACGTCCGAAGGTAAGGAATTGGTGGAACTTCCCCAATTCTATGCGGATATGTTCGGATGGGAAAACATGGCTGCAACAGTGGCTGAGGTCTATCATTTACTTCCAGAGGATGAACAGTCCAAAACGGTAATATTCGCTCGAAA
>JBHIER010000290.1:0-4894 GCA_046760705.1 bacterium | reverse complement strand
TAAATCTATGAGCTCTTTGATTGTTGAGGCGCGGTTTGCCACTTTTAGCTGTCGGTTGGCATAAGATAGCAGTCCCGGGTGCAATTTGTAAGACAACTCTACATCCTTTTCAGACAATTTCACTTTTCATCACCTCATATATTAAGGTCATACGCTCTCTTTACTGTAACCATTCGGCTATCCACTGTCATTCCGGCTGAAGCAGAGCACAATGGAGGAATCTCCGCTTTGTCAATGCCTTTTTTGAGCGGTGCGAAATATTTAGACCGAATTAGGCACAGGACACGCGTTCTATGGTCTTCGACAGATTGCGGTTAGATATTCTGATATGCGGGGGAATTTCATACCGCTTTTGCCCTACTACCCCGCCCATGGATTGCATCCTCCGACTTGATCGGAGGATCGAGTCGGGCAATGACAGTGGGGGAGCCCCAGAGTCCAGGAGGGGGCCATTTCTAACAACTGTTTCTGTCACCTCAGATTATTATCTGCCCACATCTTCTCTTCTGACCCTTACGCATAATCTGAGTGCGATTGTCAGTCGTCGATGCTGAGCAAAGAGCCCGCACCGATTGCCGACACAAATTTTCCGCCAATACCGTATATCGAGCCAGTGACCGGGAGCGCAAGGGTGCCCGTCCCTCACGATGAAAACGCCATTTTTTTGTTGACAACCGCCTTCAAATGCTTATCTTTGCATGTGCAAGATTTTCGTGCCGACATGAGGCCGGTGAGGGTGTAACTCAGTCGGTAGAGTAACGGCCTTTTAAGCCGTGAGTCGTGGGTTCGATTCCCACCACCCTCACCACTTGTAAATCCAAAATCCAAAATCCAAAACTTGTCCTCCGCGAAAGCGGGGGAGCCAAAAACTAAAAAGTCTGAGTTCCGAGTCCCGTTTTTATGCTTCCTCATTCTTTTTCTTGATTTTCTCCGGCGAGGCTGGTATATTTCGGTGGATCTATTTTTCAGGAGGATGCTATCATGGCCCAAGTGGTTTTTAAGGGTGTCGATAAGGTCTACGACAAGAACGTGGTGGCGGTGAAGGACGCCAATCTGGAGATCAGAGACGAGGAACTGGTGGTCCTGGTGGGGCCCTCGGGCTGCGGAAAGTCGACCTTTCTGCGTCTCATCGCCGGCCTTGAGGAGGTGACGAAAGGGGAGATCTATATTGACGGTCGATTGGTCAACGATGTGCCGCCCAAGGATCGGGACATCGCCATGGTCTTTCAGAACTACGCCCTCTATCCCCATATGACGGTCTTCGACAACATGGCCTTCGGCCTCAAGATGAGGAGATATCCGAAGGGGGAGATCAGGGAGCGGGTGGGAGAGGCGGCCCAGATCTTAGGGGTGGGCCATCTTTTGGGCCGTAAGCCGAAGGCACTCTCCGGCGGCGAGCGGCAGCGGGTGGCCCTGGGCCGGGCCCTCGTCCGTAAACCGAAGGTGTTCCTCTTCGATGAGCCACTGTCCAACCTCGACGCCAAACTTCGGGCCCAGATGCGGGCCGAAATCAGCAAACTCCACTCCCGACTGGGGGCAACGATGATCTACGTCACCCACGACCAGGTGGAGGCCATGTCCATGGGCCAGAAAATCGTGGTCCTCAAAGATGGCATTATTCAGCAGATCGATGAGCCGCTGTGCCTCTATGAAAAGCCGGCCAATATATTTGTCGCCGCTTTCATCGGCAGCCCGGCTATGAACTTCTTCGAGGGTCAAATTGAAAAAGCCGATGGACTTCTCTTCCAAGACGGCAGTATCATTCTCAAGATTGTACCGGAGATGGAGGCCGCCTTAGACTCCTACCTCGGAAGGAGTGTCATCTGCGGGATTCGTCCGGAACACATTTCGCACCCATCGCCAGAAGCTCATCAGGCGGACCGGACCAGGGTGAGGGCCGAGGTGGACCTCGTCGAACTTTTGGGCAGGGAGATCTATCTCTACCTCAGCACCGGAGGCCACTCCTTTGTGACCAGAATGGAGATAGGGAAAATTCCCCGGGCCGGCGACCAGATCGAGCTGGCCTTCGATATGAGCCGGGCCCATTTCTTTGAGGCTGAGAGCGGGAAAGCCATTGTGTGAACGGCCTCGAAGAGCATTGAGACACGGAGGGGGAATAAATCCAAAATCCAAAATCCAAAATCCAAAATCCAAAATCGAAAATCCAAAATCCAAAATCCAAAACTTGTCCTCCGCGGAGGCGGGGGGGTCCAATGTCTAAAGCCTCTCAAGTTCTGACTTTGTCAGGCCTCGGGCTCCTTCGAAAATGTGGGTGCGGTCTCCTCATCCTGCTCTTTTTGGGCGGTTGCGGCGGGAGGGAGGAAGGGGTCCTCCGGGTCTCCTTCTGGGCCGGCCACGAGGAGTACAGGATCGAACAGAGAAACATCAACGAGTTTATGCGCCTTCATCCCGGCATCACCGTCCGGCTCGAATCGATCCCCTTCACGGACAGCTTTAAAGAGAAGACCCTGACGGCCTTTGCTGCCGGGACGCCAGCCGACGTGATCCTCTTAGATTCCAAGGACAGCCCCACCTTCGTCCGCGAAGGGCTCCTCCTCGATCTTGCGCCCTACGTGCAGAAGTTAGGGGTAGACCTGAACATCTATTATCCCAATGTCCTGTCCATTGCCATGCGGGACAGCGCCCTTTATGCCCTGCCCAAGGATTTTACCCCCATGATGATGTTCTACAATAAGAGACTCTTCGATGAGGCCGGTCTTCCTTATCCGAAGTTAGGATGGACCTGGGAGGACTATCTGGATTTGGCCAGACAGTTGACCAGGGACACGAACAACGACGGCATTCCTGACCAATACGGGACGACCTTCTCCCACTACTTCAGATACTGGCAGCCGTGGGTGTGGGCCAATGGGGGTGATGTGCTGAGCCCGGATGGGAGTCGGGCCACCGGATACTTCAACTCACCCCGGACCGAAGAGGCGCTGCAGTTTCTCATCGAGCTGCGGACAAAGCACGGTGTGGCGCCGCACCAGGAGGCGCTGGCCTTGGCCGGCCGAACCCAAAATCTCTTCTATGCAGGCAGAGTGGCCATGACCGAGAGCGGACACTGGTTCATTCCCAATCTCAGAGACTTTATGCAACAGGGTATCATCGATATTGGTGTTGCACCTTTACCCGTCCCCAATGGGGACCCTGAAGGGGGCGAGCAGATCAACGTCATGTATGAGTCCGGATGGGCGGTGGCTAAGCATACAAAGCATCGGGATGAAGCAGTCCGTCTGGCCGCCTTTCTGGCCGGTGAGTACGCCAACAGGAATCGGGCTCAGGCCGGGCTGGCCATCTCCGCCATTCGCCGGATAGCTGAGGAGATGGTGGCCCTCGACACGACCGGATTGGAGAAAGCCTTCGTGGATCAGATCCCGAAATGCAGACAACCGTGGGGGACAACGGTGGAAAAATTTGACCTGGTGGAAGAGTATACGCAGGAAGCCATAGAGAAAGTGATGATTCAGGGTGAAGAGATTCATAAAGCTTTCACCGATGCGGCCAGACGGATCGACGAGGAGTTGGCTCGATGAGCTCAAACGCCAGGATTCTGGCCTCGGTCCTCGCCGTGGTGGGCCTCGGGCTGCTGAGCAGCGTCGTCACCGTCCTCCGCCATAAGGGCAGGGCCAGAGGGCGGGCCGCGGCTGGATACCTTTTCATAGGCCCCTCTTTTCTCCATCTCCTGCTCTTCTTCCTCGGGCCGATGGTCTTCATCCTGTACCTCGCCTTTCATCGCTGGAACATCGTCGATCCGGTCAAACCTTTTGTCGGCCTGAAAAATTTTTACGATCTGTTCCACGATGACCTCTTTTGGGGGGCCTTGAAGAACACGGTTGTGTATACGCTCCATGTTCCTGTGGCCATGGTCATCTCTCTGGGCGTGGCCGTTCTGTTGAGTCAGAAGGTCAAGGGGGTGACGTGGTGGCGGACGCTCTTTTTTCTGCCAGCCGTCTCATCGTATGTGGCCATCGCCATGGTCTGGCAGTGGATCTATCACCCCCACTTCGGGCTGATCAATCATCTGCTCGGTTTTTTAGGTTTGGGTCCGTACCCGTGGCTGACGAGCCCGGCGACGGCCCTCCTTTCGATCATGATCATGGCCGTGTGGATGCAGATCGGCTACCAGATGGTCATCTTTTTGGCCGGGCTCCAATCGATCCCCGGCCATTTTTATGAGGCCGCCGTCATCGACGGGGCCAGCAGTTGGCAGCGCTTCCGGCAGATCACCCTGCCGCTCCTGAAACCGACCACCTTCTTCGTTCTGGTCACCTCGATCATCTCCTCCTTTCAGGTCTTCACTTCGGTCTTTGTCATGACCGAAGGCGGGCCGAGCCGGAGCACCGATGTGGCCGTCTATCACATTTATCAGAACGGCTGGGAATACTTGAAGATGGGTTACGCTTCGGCTATGGCCCTCGTCCTTTTGGTCATCATTATGGTGGTCACGCTGATTCAGTTTAAACTCTTAGGAAAACGGGTTGAGTATGCGTAGTCATCTTTCGGTTGGAAGCCAAAGTGAAGCAATGATTCTTCCTAAGATGCCTTTTCAAGAACTTAGCTCGCTTCGCTCGCAAAGTTCTTAATGAAGAGAACCACCAAGGCTGGACCAATGAGACTTGAAGGCATCGACATAAAAACCCTACTAACAAAAATGGGCATTTATCTCGTGCTTGGGTGCTTCGCGCTGAGCATGCTTCTTCCCTTCTTCTGGATGGTGTCAACATCGCTCAAGGGCGAGCTGGAGGTGTACGAGTATCCGCCCAAGCTCTTTCCCGAGAAAGCCCAGTGGAGCAATTACAGGGAGGCACTGACTATTCTTCCCTTCGGCCGTTTCTTTCTAAATAAATTTATTATTGCATTATCAATAGTCGTCGGGCCACTGCTCATC
>JBHIER010000289.1:0-4896 GCA_046760705.1 bacterium | reverse complement strand
CAGTGAAAAGTTGTATACTTTTGAAAAATGGGTCATGTCGGTTGAGTGGGTTGAACTTGTTCAGCCTGCTTTAATCATCAGCCACTGAAGACAGGTTGGAGTATCGGAAAGTTGGAGTGATGGAGTAATGGATCTCTCTGCGGCGAACAATCGCCGTGTTGGAACAAATGTTCGATACCTTTACTCTTATAACTCAGAACACGGTGCTGTCGCCCCAAGTGGATGAGACGATCATTGGTCCTTCTGGAGAAATAATGGAGCAACTGGAATGTGGGAGATCCTTTGATGCACCCAGTAAAAGACGCTGTCGAGGAACTGATCGAAGAGAGCTATTTGCTGACCCTCTCCGAGGAGGAGATATGCTGGGAACTGGACCGGTTTTCCCACCTGTGCGAAAAGATCGTCACTCAAAGCATCCATGACACTGGCCGACGCAAGCAGCTCCTTCAGCGTCTGGTCTCCCTTAAGACTGCCTCTCCCTTCTCAGCTCTGGGCTCCTCAAGCCTGTTCTCGCTCCTGTTTAGGAAGAGGAAACATAACAGGACATCCAAGCAGGAGTTCGTTAAAAGAGTGGCCAGAGTTAAGAGGACTATGATCAAAACCATCGAGCGCTTTGAACCCCAGCTTATTCCCTTGATCGAGCGTGATCTGGCCCATCGAAGTATCCCTGCTCTCCCTTTGGTCAGAAGAACCGAGCTCAGGCCGACGATGGGCCGAGGCAAGGTGTGGAGGTCGATTCTTGTGGCTCTTTTTGCCTTGGTTGCGGTCTCGCTGTTTCTCTTCGTTGCAGGAAAGGGATGAGATGAGAGTGCTTCTGTTAGTCGGCTCGGCTCTGTTGATGGTATCGATGGTGCATTGCGCTCGATTCAACACTTTCTATAACGCCCAGCGCTATTTCCAACAGGCTGAAGAGTCGCGATCGCGCTCGGGGGCGGCTCAGCCCTCCTCATCGGAGATCGAGCTGTACGACAAAGCGATCAAGAAAGCCTCGAAGGTGCTCACGTTCTATCCGAAGAGCAAACTGGTGGACGATGCCCTCCTCTTAATGGGCAAGGCGTTCTATCGCAAGGGGGAGTATCTGAAAGCAGTGAGAAAATTCTCCGAGCTGATCACCAACTTTCCCCAGAGCGATCTGGTCTACGAGGCCTCCTTCTGGCTGGGAACGTGCCATTACGCCGGCGGCGATTATGAGAAGGCCGAAAGATCATTGGCCAGCATCGTGACCCAAAAAGGGGCGAAGAGATGGGCGGCAGAGGCCCAGTTTCTGTTGGCCGAAATGGCCTTTGGGAAGCAGCGGTACGGATATGCCATCGAGGAGTACGCAAAGGTGGTGGAACGGTTCCCGAAGAGCTTTCGCTGCGCGGAGGCTCAGTACCGGATCGGGCAGTGTCTCTCTCTGTTGGGCAGACACTCCGAGGCCCGCCAGGCCTACGACTGTGTCTTTAAGTTCAGTCCTCACGATACGTTGAAGTTGAACACCACCTTCAGTATCGGCCAGTCCCTGAGGGAGGAGGGGCGATACGATGAGGCCACCGATATCTTTGAGAACCTTCTGGAGGACTCGCGCAACATGGACTATTATCCGGCTATCCGACTGGAGATGGCCGAGTGTGAGGCGGAGAAGGGAGCTCTGGAGACGGCCATTTCCGAATACGAGAAGATCATTGAGGACTATCCGAAGTCGGAGAGCTCGGCCGAGGCCCACCACCGGCTGGGGCTCATCTATCTGAACGTCCTCGGCGATTTGGCCAAAGCGAAGGAGCATCTCGACGCGGTGCGGGCCGAGTATGCCAAATCGAAGTTCGCGGAGGAGGCACAACGGATCGGCACAAACATCGATGGGCTGAGCAAACTCTACCAACAACTCTCGCCGCCTCCACCTGACTCGTCGGCTTCTGAGTCAGAGTCCCAACCGACTGAACAAGAACAGGAGTGGCCCAGTGATGACGAGGCTCTGGATGAGCTGGTCAACTCAATACTTGCCGGGGCCGATTCGTCGGCTCCGTCTCAACCGAGCCCCCTATCTTCCCCGGATAGTACTGCGGCCTCAGGGGAAGATAGCCTCCCGGTGGTCTCGAACAAGGACCGGGCGACGGCTGTCGATACCGCGGAGATACACTTTAAGCTGGCCGAACTTTATCTGCTCCAGTTTTCCAAAGCCGATTCGGCGTTGAAACATTACCAGGTGGTGATGGACCGATTCCCAGAGAGCGATTATGGAGCGAAGTCGGCCTTTGCCATGGCCTGGATAACAGACATGATTCTGAATGATGCCCGGAGTGCCCAGGAGGCTTATCTGAGGATCATCGAAACCTTTCCAGATACACCTTACGAGAGAGTAGCTCGAGAGGCTTTGGGGAAAAGTTCGGCCGATGAACAGGACACCTCCTTAGCCCGGGCTCAATTTGAGGAGGCCGAGAACTTGTTTCTGAGAGGCGGAGATGCGGACTCGCTCATCGCTGCCTATCAGAAGATCATCGATGAGTATCCTGACACTCCTTACGCACCGAAAGCCGGCTACGCTATCGCCTGGATTTGGGAGTATGTGAAGGCCGATCCGAAAGGGGCGGAAGAGGCGTACCAAAAGATCCTCGAGGCGCATGGTGACACCGACTACGGGATGGAGGCCAAGATAAAACTGGGAATGGCTCAGCGGGTGAAAAGGGCCAGGGCCGCCCCACAACCGGAGGAGAAGAGAGAGCCCCAGGAACAGAGGGACCGGGAGGAGATGAGCCTCGAAGATATCATTCAAGAGATGCTGGAGGAGGGACCCATCATCTATACGGAACCGGAGAGCGGCCAGGACCGGTGGTAGCTCTAAGAGTCGATGCCCATCCATTCCTGTGAAATTTTGGCCAACGAACGGTTAGCAGGCGATATCTATCGCCTAAAATTTTATTCGGAGCCAATAGCCCGGGGGGCTCAGCCCGGCCAGTTCGTTCATATCCGAACCAGCACCCAGTCCGATCCTCTTCTGCCCAGACCCTTCAGCATTCACGATGTGGATCGCCGAGCGAACACCACAGCTATCCTCTTCAAACTGGTCGGGGCTGGGGGCATCGGCATTGCTCCGTTCCCCTTCTTGGTCAGACGGCTCCTCGGGAAGGGCTCTCCGGTGGTGGTTCTGGCCGGTTGGAAGAGGGCCAGCACCGTGGTCGGGATTGAAGAGATCGAATCGCTCGGGGCCTCTGTTGAGGTCGGATGTGATCGGGAGCCTTACGATTGAGGGGCAGTGATGATGGGCAGGACCGTTGTTCTGTTTACCCTCCTCGGAGCCGCTGTGCACCTGGGCTGCGGATGTTCCACCGCCCCCAGGTATCGGATCGGTGGTGGGGGCACCCTTCAGACGGGTATCGCCTCCTATTACGGATCAAAATTTCACGGGCGGCAGACGGCCAACGGGGAGATTTTCGATATGTACGAGATGACGGCCGCTCACAATACGCTGCCCTTCGGGACGAAGATCAGAGTGACCAACCTGAACAACAACAGACGCGTGGTGGTCCGCATCAATGATCGGGGCCCCTTTGTCAAGGGCAGAATATTGGACCTCTCCTACGGCGCAGCCCTAAGACTGGGGATGATCGAGTCCGGCACGGCACCGGTTCGCATCGAAGTGATCGAACTCGGAGAAGGGAGATAGGAATGGCCCTCCCATTTCTCGAAAAATTGGAGGCGGTCAGTCGTAAAAACAACAGCCTGGTGTGTGTGGGCCTGGATGTCGACTTAGACCGTATCCCCAGGTTTTTGCTTACAGACCATGACCCGGTTCTGACCTTCAACAAGGCCATTATCGACGCCACCTGTGATCTCGTCTGCGCGTATAAGCTGAATATCGCCTTTTACGAGGCCATGGGTGTTGAGGGGCTGCAGGCCTTCAAGAAGATACTTCAACTCATTCCTGCCGGCATAGTTAAAATCATCGACGCCAAAAGGGGCGACATCGGCCACACGGCTCGGATGTACGCTCAGACCTACTTCGAGTATTATGGCGGTGATGCGGTGACGGCCAGCCCGTATCTTGGCCGGGACTCACTGCAGCCCTTTTTGGATTATGAGGACAAGTGTACGTTCGTGCTGTGCCTCACTTCAAATCCAGGGTCGAGAGATTTTCAGTACATGTCTGATGGGGAGAAACCCCTCTATCAGCTCGTTGCTGATGCTGTTAACCGCTGGAACGAAAAAGGCAACTGCGGTCTGGTGGTGGGAGCAACCCATCCAGAAGAACTGAGACCGGTGCGAGAGATTGGACCTGAACTTCCAATCTTAATCCCGGGTATCGGCGCTCAGGGTGGGGACGTCGGGCGGACCGTTCAGTTCGGCACAGACGGCCGCGGTGAAAGGGCGATAATCAACTCTTCTCGGTCCATTATCTACGCATCCTCCGGGGAGGACTTCGCCGCCGCCGCCAGAGAGGCGGCGAAACAGCTCCGAGAAACCATAAACGGATGGAGAGGGAAGCCATGATTTCACGAGATGAGATGTTGCGCATATTTCAGAGGACGGGGGCGCTCCTTTCGGGCCACTTTCTTCTGAGCTCAGGGTTGCACAGTCCCCAATACTTTCAGTGCGCTCTGGTCCTCCAATACCCTGAGTATACGACCCGCTTGTGCGCTGAACTGGCCCGAGCTTTTGGTGAGAAGGAGATCGATGTGGTCATCGCCCCGGCCATTGGAGGTGTTGTTGTGGCCCAGGAGGTGGGAAGAGTCCTGAACAAGAGGTCGATTTTCGCCGAGAGGGAGGAGGGGGTGATGAGCTTGCGGCGCGGATTCACCATCAATCCTGGGGAAAAGGTGCTCGTCACCGAGGATGTGATCACCACCGGGGGATCGGTGAAGGAGGTGATAGAGCTGGTAGGGAAAAACCGAGGCGAAGTGGTCGGCCTGGGGGTGCTCG
>JBHIER010000288.1:0-4897 GCA_046760705.1 bacterium | reverse complement strand
TGTTCAGGATTGGGCCATGAGCCAATGCGGTATGCGCATGGGCATTATTGCTGTCTTCATGTGGCTTTTTACGGGAAAGATACAATTTCGTTGCGATCATTGTGGCGACTCACTCAAGGTCTCTCCTAAAAGAGTACGTCTACTGAAGGCCTTTTAGCATGTAAAAGAAGGGGAAACGCTCTCTTTAGAGTCTCATATTTCAATATGTTTTTAGAAACTCCGAGGCGTGAAGCTATTGGCCTCGATTATCAGCCTTTCTGAGGACGCCCTGGTGGCTGTGCCCCAGGAGTGCAAGAGCGCCTCCTTAGCTTTGGGGGCCAATGGCTGGTAGACGGTGGTTCGAGTGACCATCCCCTCAGCTCTGTCGAGCATTGTCGCCTTCATCATGTTGGGTATGGGGCGGGCTATTGGAGAGACCATCACCGGGCTCATGGCCTGCGGCAATTCGCAGGCTATCCCCACAGTCTCCTGGATTCAGTGCGCACCATGACGGCCACCGTAGGGGGGGATATCGTCGACTGGGAATTCTTGACCGACAAGCCTAGCAGAGGCATGACCGAAAGCGGTATTTTCCCCATCATTGTGGGTACTTGTTACGTCAGTATCACTACACTCATCTTCGCCGTACCTCCGGGTATGTTCGCAGCCATCTCCTTGAGCCGATACGCAAAAGAGTCTCGTGTGCCACGTCTCATCCGATCAGCTATTCGCAATCTTTCCAGTGTCCTGTCCATCGTCTATGGACTCTTTTAGGCTTGGCCAGGGTGGCCAGAGAAACCGCACCGATCCTCTTTTCTGGGGCCGCTTTCTTCTGGCCCTTTCTCCCTAAATTGTTCAGCCAGTTTATGGCCCTGCCATATCATACTTTCATCCTGTCGACGCAGATAAATCGAAGTTGCAGGAGCGTTAATGAATTTATATCTTTATCAAGAACCGCTTTCAAAGGCGCGAGGACAGGCAATGACTGACATAAAAATGTCTGTAAAAAACGTAAACGATGGCAATGGTATAGTCTTTCTTCAATTCAAAGATATAGAAGATGGAGAAGCCAAAGGTTATTACCCAGGCCATAGGACTCCATTGTATCGATAAAAAGGGTTATTCGGATTGAGGTGAGGGAGTCTACTGAGGGCAAGAGGACAGTTCTGCTCAAGAGAGCCTTCTACTTCTCTCAAAGCAAGCCAGCAGAGAAATACCATCAGGCTCATGGTCTAGGGAGAAAGATTTGAATAAACCGCACTTTGCCTGTGTTCGAGAACCTGCTTTCTACGCCGTTTTCTGTCTCTTACTCATAATCCGCTCAGGCTGTGAATCTGGCGAGGTTGAGGAGTCTTCTTCGACGAAGGCAGCCGGAGACACAACCGTTCTCTTTCGGTTGGACGTCGACCCGAGCGTTGTGGATAGCGTTCAACTGGACGGGGAGTTCAACGGCTGGGAGAGTGGCCCGATTCCTATGATCCGCGACACTGCTGGCCATCGGTGGGCCGTGAGCGTACCGCTATCCCTGGGCCAAACGAGCTACAAATACAGATTCAGGGTGCACCGGTCCGACTCGGATACATGGCTTACGGTCACCGATCCCAGGTCCAGGCTGGTAGATGCGTCCCTCGACAGGAACTCTGTCGTCATCCTGCAGGAGCAGAGCACACCTTTTTCTCCATTCACCCCTCCCCGGCTGCATGATTTGATCATCTATGAACTCAATCCGAGAGAGTTCGTCGATCCGCAGGTCCCTTTTGCCGACGCTTCGGCTGAACCCCGGGCAGTAACCTATGGGGAGGTATTTCAGACCATCACCGAGACGATTGAAGACGGGTATTTTACCGGTCTGGGTGTCAACGCCATCGAGCTCATGCCTGTTACCGCGACTGCCTGGACCAATTTGAATCGGGACATCTACGAAAGGGATCCTTGGGGCTACGCCTGCATCAGTTGGTTTGGCCTGAACGGTGATTTCGGGACACCTGAGGACTTAAAAATTCTGGTCGAGTCAGCGCACCAAAAAGGGATCGCCGTGCTGCTGGATTTTTCAATGGGCCACGGTTCAGGGCAGATTATGGCCAAAATCCATCCCGACTGGCTAAAGGACTCGGACAATCCCTGGGGGATGATCGAGTTTGACATGTCCGTGGAGGGGGCCAGAAATTATATGCTTGAGGCGGCCAAACAGTGGCTTCAGGAATATAACATGGATGGCTTTCGGATGGATTGGGTCGATCAATACAAAGATGAGGCAACCGAGTGGTATCCCGGCGGGACCTGGGCCTGGTTTGCCCAGCAGCTTCGAGAGTTGAAACCGGACATCATCCTGATTGCAGAAAATCCGACCGCAGAAATTGTGCGCCATACCCAGTTCGATTCGTGCTGGGATTTTTTCTTCGCCGACTGGTGCAGCGCCACTCTTTTGCGAGAGGTGTACACGTACTATGATGGTTTCGGCCGAGCGATGGTCAGCTCTCAGATGAAATTGGCGGAGAACTTGACCGAGTACGTGGACGCCCCCTGGGGTCCGCACAAGCCTCCGGTGAGATTCATCGAGAGCCACGATTCACCCCGGATCGCCCGACAGACGGTGGTGGCCCAACATGGCGGAGGCAAACAAGGAATGCTCGATATGAACGGGGATGGGATTGTGCCTGATACTCTTCGCCACGGGTCCGTTGAAAAATCGCAATTGGGCGCCGTGTTGCTCTTTACGGTTCCAGGACCGGTGATGCTCTTTCAGGGGCAGGAATTCGGCTTGGACGATGAGCTCAACTGGGAGTACGACCCCCTGGACTGGAGTCTGAGAACAGTCAACGGCTTGCTGTTTCAATTCTATAAAAATCTCATTTCACTGAGAAAGAGCCGGGAAAGCTTGCGGTCAGAGGATCTGACGGTGATCAAGAATGACACCACCAATCACCTCTTCGTCTATGCCAGAGGGATGCAGCAGGGGGACCCAACCGATGACGATGTTGTTGTGGCCTTAAACTTCGGGAGGGGCCGAGAAGGGATTGCGGCTGTCCCCGTCCCTTTCACCAGACCGGGGGTCTGGGTTGAGTTTCTCAGCGGCGACACTTTGAAAGTAGGAACCAACTTGCTCAAGAGCGTTGACTTTGAGTACAGCGAGGGGAAGATATTTCTCCACCAGGCAGCAACATCGGATCACAAGTAGCCGAATCTTTCAACCGGTGCTCGGACGAGTTTGGCCTGCTCGTCATCGACTGTTTCAGCCCAGGCTGAGATAAGTGGTCAACAGATTTCCAACAGACACTCTTTAATTAGCTCTCATTTTGATGAAGAATCTGCTTTGAATTTCGAACATGAGAGGCTAACTTTGTGGGTCGTTTCAACGGAGTCGAAAGGCCTATTTCGTTTGAAACATCCGTTTTCTTCTGTCTGGCTGGGTTGGTCTCATCTCTCTTTAAGGAGTTTTATGAAGATGAAAAGCAAACTGAACATTCTCCATGTTTCACCCGAGGTGGTCCCTTTTGCCAAGAGTGGCGGATTGGCCGATGTGGTCGGCTCGTTGCCGGAGGCGCTGGCCTCTCTAGGCCATGAGGTTAGAGTGTTCTTGCCCTTCTATCGTATGATCAAAGAAGGAGGCTTCAAAATACGGAGGACGGTTTCTCAAATTGATGTTCCTGTTGGTGAGCGCAGCGAGGGTGGGGTACTCTTGGAGGCCGACTATGATCAGGGTGTGACGGTTTACTTCTTGCAACATGATGCGTACTTTGATAGAGCCCACCTTTACGGCACCCCCCAGGGGGATTACGAGGACAACGCCGAGCGGTTCATCTTCTTTTGCCGCTCCTTGCTGAAGGTTTTGAAGGCGCTCGATCTTCGCCCGGACATCATCCACTGCCACGACTGGCAAACGGGGCTTATCCCCGTCTATCTCAAAACTCTATGGGAAGATGAACCCCTCCTTTCCTCCACATCCTGCTGCTATACCATTCACAACATCGCCTATCAAGGGCTCTTTGCTGAAAAGGTCATGCCCATGACCGGCTTGCCCCGGAAAGTATTTACGACAGACGGGATGGAGTTCTGGGAGAAGGTCAATTTCATGAAGGCCGGGATCAACTATTCGGATGTAATTACGACTGTCAGCCCAAAATACAGCCAGGAGATTCAAACCCCTGAGTATGGGTACGGGCTGGAAGGCGTTCTTAAGAATAGAAGAGGGCATCTGTACGGTGTCCTCAATGGGATTGATACGAATGAGTGGGATCCGGAGAGGGACGAACACTTAAAGGCCAATTACAGTATACATGACCTCTCAGGGAAAGAGAGATGCAAGGAAGATCTGCTCAAAAGTTTTAACATGAACGAGAGTGCGGTGACCGCTCCTCTGTTGGGGCTCATCTCGAGGCTGGCCGATCAGAAGGGATTCGATCTGTTGGCCCAGATCATGGATGAACTGATGGCCATGGACCTCGGGTTTGTCCTTCTGGGCACCGGGGATCAGATGTATCAGGATATGTTTAAAAAGATTGCCAGGAAGTATCCCCGGAAAATGGGCATAAAGATCGGGTTCGACAACGCCCTGGCCCACAGGATAGAGGCCGGATGCGACATGTTTCTTATGCCCTCCCGATATGAACCCTGCGGTCTCAACCAGATGTACAGTCTCCGGTACGGTACCATCCCCATTGTCAGGGCCACCGGCGGCCTGGACGACACAGTTGAGCAGTACGATCCCACAACTGGCAAAGGCAACGGGTTCAAGTTTATGCTTTACTCACCCGCTGAGCTTTTGGACAAAATTAGGGAAGCGGTTGACCTGTACAAAGACAAGGACGCCTGGCGACACTTGATGCGCAACGGTATGCAGGCCCATTTCTCCTGGGCCCAGTCGGCCAAGAAATATGGCCAAATATATGAGAAAGCTCTCAACCTGCATTATGCATAA
>JBHIER010000287.1:0-4901 GCA_046760705.1 bacterium | reverse complement strand
TGAATTGACATCGAATGTTTCATCGCCTTATATTTGGGAGGAGGGTGAGACAATGTTCAGAACTATCTTAGCCGGAGGTGTGGCCATATTTGTTTTGCTGGCCATGGTGGTGGGGCTCATGGAGCTCCACGCTCCGCCGCCAGCCATGGCCATTCCTCGCTGTACAGATCCCGCTCTCGATTGCTTGAGATGGTGTAACGAAACGTGTAAGGGGTATCTCTCGGGCGGTCCTTGCTGTTACGATACACCTCCATGCGAATGCGTAACCTGTACCTTTGCTTGTTAAGGACACTGAGTCGAATAAAGGAGGGGTGGCCTGATTTTCTGCGCGCCCCTCCTTTCAAAAGAAAAAGCACTAAATTACTGAATCTTGCGAGTGCTATTTTCCTCATTATGGCCATTGGAATGTTCTTTTTGATCCGGCAAAACCAGGTCCTCAAAGTAGAGATCAAAAATCTTCGCATCCGGAAAATAGGACACATAGAAATCGGGACGAAGGCCCCTGACTTCGTTCTCCGTACCGTAGAGGGCCGAGAAGTGAGCCTGTCGGACTACTCAGGTGGTAACTTGATCCTCATATTCTTTTCTACCGAGCTGGGGAAATGGAGCTGGTTGAAGCTACAACGATGGCGATGGAGAAGATTGGAGTAGAAAAGAGATTGAGAGGCCATTGAGATGAAAAACTACGGGGTTATCGTACAGTTCGTCGTTCTGTTTGTATTTGGAATCGCCGGCATTGTTCAAGCCATTAGCCGCATTCATCTGAGCCAGGCTCAGGCCTCTTTTATCGGCGAAAATGAGGGTGATTGGTTGGGCGGGGAGGTATCATTGGTGGGCGACGTCAATGGCGACGGTTACGACGACATTCTGATTGGCTCTGAGAGCAGCCAGAGTGCTGAGGCTGCGGGCCAGACTTACCTCATATTTGGTAAGCGAACTGGTTGGCAGATGCGCACCAATGTGTCTCAAGCTGATGCTTCCTTTATCGGAGAAGGGTATCATGACTGGTCTGGTGTAGCAGTATCAGGGGCCGGTGATGTCAATGGCGATGGATACAATGACATTCTCATCGGAGCTTATGGCTACAGCCGGCGGAGTAAAGCTGCAGTTGGGCAAACGTACCTTATTCTGGGGAAATCCGGGGGCTGGCAGATGGACACAGATCTGTCAGAGGCGGATGCTTCCTTTGTGGGCGAAGACGAAATGGACCAAACAGGCCATTCAGTTTCAGGTGGAGGAGACGTGAACGGTGACGGCTACGATGATATTCTTATTGGGGCTCCGTTCGATAGTGATGCTGGACATTATTCTGGTCAGGTTTATCTCATACTGGGCAGGGCTAACGGTTTGAGGATGCGCATGAAACTATCCAATGCTGATGCCTCTTTTATCGGAGAGGCGCCTGAGGATGTAGCGGGTTTTTCGGTTTCGATTGCTGGTGACGTTAATGGAGACGGCTACGATGACATCCTCATCGGGGCTGCCTGGAGCGGGTATGCCGGGGAGCTGGCGGGCCGGACCTACCTCATCTTAGGAAAGCCTGAGGGCTGGGAGATGCGCACCTCCCTGGCCGAGGCCGATGCTTCCTTCATTGGAGAGGCCCCGGAGGAAGTCTGCGGGTTCTCTGTTTCAGGGGCTGGAGATGTCAATGGTGACGGCTACGATGACATCCTCATTGGGGCTGTGGGCAGTGACCAGGGCGGCTATGATTCAGGCCAAACCTACCTCATCTTTGGCAAAGCCGGGGGGTGGCAGATGGATACACCCCTGTCGCAGGCTGAGGCTTCATTTGTTGGAGAAGCCGCGAATGACTTATCTGGTGAGGTTACAGCCGCTGGTGATGTCAATGGAGATGGGTTTGATGATATCCTCATCGGTGCGGCTCGGAATGACGATGGGGGGGACGATGCGGGTCAGACCTATCTTATTTTGGGCAAGCCAGATGGGTGGAGGATGCGAACCCCGTTATCCCAGGCCGATCTCTCCTTCATCGGGGAAACCCCGGGAGATGAGTCAGGTTTCTCAGTCTCAACCGGAGGAGATGTCAATGGAAACGGATGTGATGATATTTTCATCGGAGCACGCTGGAATGGCAGCAGTGAACCCTGGGAAGCCCCCGGACAGGTCTATCTCTGCTTTTATCCACAGTTACTCATGATAGAGACTGAAGAGCTACCACACGGTGCAGTGGGCTTTGCCTACAGTGAGACGCTCTCGGCCACAGGGGGGAGACCCCCATACAGGTGGGAGCTGTTCTCAGGCACACTGCCCCAGGGGTTCAGATTTGATACAACCGGGGTCATAGCGGGTCTGCCGACCTTTGTGGACAGCTCCTCCTTTACCATCCAGGTGACCGATTCGGCCTCCAAGTATCACAGCAAGGAGTTCTCCCTCATCATCGCAGAGGCCACAAGGGGAGATGTTAACATTGACGGCCAGATCGATCACCTCGATGCTCTGATCGCGGTCAACATCATGATTGCATTGGTCGATCCCACACCTGCCCAGCTCTGGGCCGCCGACTGCAACGGCGATGGGTCAATAAACGTCCTTGATGTGGTCTGTATAATAAGGATCATTCTCGGGAGGTAGATCCCGGAGTGAACAAGATTGAGCTCAAATAATCGAAAAGGGAAATCAGTCATGAGGTGGCTCCTCCTTTTGACGGTACTCATTTCTCTTGGGCCAAGCTCCGGGTCGTCAGACGGTCAGGCTCGGTTCCTGAAACCTGCAGGGCCTTTTAATGGTGAGGTCAGATTCCTGAGAAATGTAAAATTTACCCAGCCCGAATCTAAAACTGGTCTCAACCTTGACAATTCAACCCTAGGATTATTGGACACCCTTTCCTGGAGAACCCTCGATGAGACGAACATGATTTTCGGATTCCTCACCTATGGGGACACGGCAGCCATGTGGTTTGATCCTCTGGGTCCCTGTACCCTCAAGGCTATACGAATATACTCCGTGGATTTTGAAGGAAACGTCCACATCGATGTTTGCAAGGCCCGCTATGATGGCCACCTCATCACCGAAGATAGTGTTGACGCTTACGGTTGGATAGGGATGCACGAAGGGGGTCAGTGGGTACCGGGGCCGACCCTGGGCCATTCTCCCCTGGGAGATCACCTCTGGGGGATGGTACCTTTGACCATAACCGAGGATATGAACAATTCCTGGATTGAGGTTCCAACCCATCCTCTGGGTGAGCCCGGTCTGGGAAGCGATCCGTTCATTGTGGCTATGGCGGTGTACTGGCAGGGAGGGTTGGGGTTTGGGGCCGAGTGGGAAGGGACGGTGCCCTACCATTTCTTCAAATATTACGCAGAGTGCTGCGGACCCGATGGGATTCATGGCGGTTGGTACCTCCGCAGTTTCTCCCTCTGGCTGGAGGTCGTGGTGAGCTACTACGCCAACACTCCCCCGGAGATCAGCAAGATGACCTTGCTCCCTTACACCTATGCTCCCGGTCCTTTCGTTGTCGAGGCTCACGTAGTCGATAACGATTACGAAGACCCGGGGCGGGCAGGTATCGCTTCGGCCTATCTTCACTGGACCGTTAAGGGGGTTGAAGACAGCACGGTTATGGATGGCCCACAGGAGGGTGGCACCTTCACCGGGCTCATTCCTGAACGTGCCCCCGGCGACACAGTCTGGTATTACGTCTCTGCCACCGATGACCCGGGTCTGCGTTCAACGAACACCCCTCTCAGCTTCGTCAGGTTGAGCCCGGAGAACCCTCACTCGGATATTCTTCTTGTCGATCAAGGTTTTGGAGATGAGGCCTTCTACGCTGAGCTCCTGGACTCCTTGGGGTTCCAATATGAGAGGTGGGATGTGTATGAGCGGCATGGGATCGACGCCTCGGTGACCGAGTATGGCTGGAGCACGGTCATCCTCTTCTCCGGGCGGGAGACCACAGTGCCGACAAGAGGGTATTCGGGACATCTCTGGGCGAACTTTCTCGATACTGGTGATAATGATAGGCCGGTCAATCTCTTGTACGTGGATCGAAATTACTTCTGGCGGAACGATGAGCCCGAGGAGCCGATCTTTGGTCCAGGTGATTTTGCCTACGACCATTTTGGGCTTTTGTCTGGGATGGACGACCCATATGATTTTGACTATGTTCTATATGGGGTGGCCGGAGACCCCATTTCAGATGAGTTCGTCCATAATCCTATTGAGCAGAGCTGGTTTCCGGATTATCTATACGACTGGGTCGGTTACACCAGGGCCAGGGATGGGGCGGTGGACATATTCTTTACCGAGAGCGATTCGGGGTCAGGGGTGCGATACGACGGTGACACATTTAAGACAGTTTTCCTGCCATGGTTATACCATGAGTTATTGGAGGATACTGGAACGGATACTGTGCCCAAAGCCGAGGCGTATCTTCTCATGGGCAACATTCTGAGCTGGTTTGGTACAAAGAAGGAGACAGGGGTGGACACCCATCCGAATGAACTGGTGCCAATGGGATTTGCCCTTCATCAAAACTACCCAAATCCGTTTAACCCCACCACCACCATCCGCTACGCCATCCCCAGCAGAGAGCAGAGAGGAGAGAGCGGAGAGCGGAGAGCAGGGAGCGGAGAGATAAGGGCAGAGAGCGGAGAGATAAGGGGTAGGAACCTTGGGCTTGGGGCTCTTCGCACGACGCTGAAAATCTACAATATCCTTGGCCAGGAGGTGCGGACTTTGGTAGATGAGGTCAAGGAGCCAGGCTATTACGCCGTCACCTGGGATGGGAGAGATGACGGCGGCAGGGAAGTAGCCAGTGGGGTCTATTTTTATCAGTTGACAGTAGACGGCGGGCAGTGGTCGGAGACGAAGAGGATGGTGTTGCTGCGCTAAGACCAGAATATTACGAATAATTTTTCGTATTCTCTTCTTATTTATTG
>JBHIER010000286.1:0-4921 GCA_046760705.1 bacterium | reverse complement strand
GAACAGTTGATGAAAAGAAGAGGACTGATGGCGGATCCATTTTCCCTGGCCATTAAGGATCCCGATTGGGGTGTGATAACCAGTGTGGAGGGGATCAGTGGTTACAATGCCGAGTGCACCCCACGGCTGACAGCCGACGGCAAAATAATGGTCTTTGCGGTGGCGGCCATTAATGGCCCGGGCATCGGACACGGCATCTTTATGGCCACCTGGAACGATTCTACCGGAAGTTGGAACGAACCTACATCTTTGGCCCCTAACGTCGCAGGTTCTCGCCCCTTTATCTCACCGGACGGCAGTGCCCTCTATTATGCCCGAATGAACGATATCTGGATGTCCCAGTGGGACGGAGCAGGTTGGACGCCCGGGGTGCCCATGGATGAGCCGATCAATTCAGCTTATGGGGAGACTGAGCCAGCGATCTCCTTCGATGGCCAGCGGTTCTATTTCTCATCCGATCGACCCGGCGGATTTGGCGGCGACGATATCTGGGTGGCGAAATGGAATGGCGCAGCCTGGGATTCTGTGACAAATCTCGGTCACACCATCAATACGGAATACCACGAGGGTTGGCCCTTTGAGACGGCTGACGGGATGCAACTCTACTTTGGCTCGTGGAACAGGCCCGGATTCGGTTTTGCCGATATCTGGGTCTCCCACCGGGATGAGAGTGGTTGGGATCCAGCGATGAATCTCGGTCCGCCCATAAACACCGACCTGCCGGCCTGCTCACCCTTTGTCACCGCCGACGGTAAAAAGTTCTACTGCGGTTCCGAAGCGAACGAAGGGAGCCTCGGCGATGAGGATATCTGGATCGCTTATCTGGATTCTGTACCTGCGCCACAAGACATCCCCCCATCAGAGGGATGGGTGAAAACCGGAGAGCTGCCCGAGGCGCTCTTTGTCTACTCCCTGGTTCAGGCTTCTGATGGTGCGCTTTATGCTGGGACCTATCCCAACGGCGATGTTTTCAAGTCCACTGATGGTGGTGAGACTTGGATTAACACCGGTCAACTGCTTGAGGAAAGCCGGGTTTATGCCTTACTTGAGGCAGCGGATGGAACGATCTATGCCGGTACGTATCCCCACGGTGATGTTTTCAGAACAACAAACGGTGGGGCAAGCTGGCAATTGACGACCAATATCCCCGGGGCAACGGCGGTGAGGTGTCTCTACCAAGCAGAAGACGGCTCTATTCTGGCGGGTGTAGCCCCTGGTGATGGACACGACGGCCGGATTTTCAAGACCACCGACGGCGGAGTGAGCTGGCAATTGTTGGGACCTGTGCCTGGCAATCAATCGGCCATTTACACCATTCTGGAAACTGATGACGGTGCCCTTTATGCCGGTGGCATGCATCCTCAAACAGTAGCCAGATCCACCGACGGCGGCCTAACCTGGTCGGAGACAGCTCCGATGCCCATTGCCGGCAGCGGAGGGAGTGTCAATTGCCTCATTCAAACGTCGGATGGGGCCATCTATACAGGCGGCTGGCGGCACGGGGAAGGAGGATATGTATTTAAAACTACCGACGGCGGTGCTACCTGGACGACGACCGGAGACATTGTCATCGGCGAGGCCCACGCCGTACGAATCTACACCCTGCTGGAGGCTTCGGACGGAACCCTGTATGCCGGATTTCAACCGGGGCCGGACAGCGTGGTTTATAAATCCACAGATAAAGGAGAAACCTGGATCAGCAGCGGTGGACTCAGTGGCGCCAGAGAAACCTTGTGCCTGCTGCAAGCCTCCGATGGCACCATTTACGCCGGTACCACCCCCAACGGCAATGTTTTCAAGTTGTCTGCTCTCAAAAAAGGCGATGTGAATGGTGATGGAACCGTTGATGTTACAGACGTGGTGATGTGTGTCAACATTATCTTAGGGCTTTATGAACCCACTCCTGACCAGTTCTGGCGGGCCGATTATAACGAAGATGGCCAGGTTAACGTATTAGACGTGGTGGGGATAGTGAACGAGGTTTTGGGAGGCTAAGTACACATGTTCTTAAGTATGACGACGCAAGGTAATTACATACACAATGTCATTGCGAGGAGAGAAGCGACGAAGCAATCCAGTGACTATGCGCTGTCCCGAACCAAGTGAGGGATCTCTTAGAATAGGCAGTGAGACCGCCACGGACATTTGCCCTCGCGGCGCTTCGTCCCGAATCAAGTTCGGGACTCGCAATGACAGCGAACGATCAGGTTTCTCTTTATGAACGCATTTTGGAACAAACATTAAAACACGTCACCGTAGTTGCGAACCAGAGCACTTAGCTTTGAAGGAGGAGAAATGGAGAAAAGAGATTGGGCCTTGATCTTTGTTTTTTTGCCGATCCTATTTGCATTTTCGGCTCGGCTCTGGTCGCAGATTGGCGAGTTTCCCACTTATGGTAAATTGCGGACTATGCATCCAGATGCGGATGAGACACGTGAGTCATTGCTTATACAAGGCAGAGCTACAGTATGTGAGGGCCAATTGGGTTGGCTACCTTGGATAGGATTTGATACTACTTCTTTCATGGATTATTATTATCAAGAAGCCTGCAACTATGTCAATATGTGTCACAGCCATAATGTCTTAGCTGGAGGTTATATGGGTTATTTCTCCGCGACAGTGAGTAATACTACTGACCCCAATGATATGGTCGTCTTGGGAACATGGAATAATTGGGAAAATCTGACTCAATATTTGGGGGATAAGCCAGGTACGAGTCCTTTGGAATGGCTACAGCGTGACGCCACAGGTGCAATTGCTGATCCAATCTCATTCTTGGGCATTAATTATTTTATGTTTTGTCCTAATAATCCAGCAGTTCTTGAATGGGGCAAGGCACAGCTCAATTTCCTCCTTAAATGTGATTTTGACTGTGCGTACAATGATGAGATAAGATTTATTGGGGAGCCGGAACTATTTACCTGCTATTGCTCCTGGTGTCAGGATTCATTCGGGAGTTATTTATCTTCTAAATATACAGTAGGCGAGTTGTCTCAGTATTATGGGATTACTGATATTAATTCAGTGAAACTACCAGTAAGTGTTATGGACCTCCTATGGGGCGAGAGTTCCCAGTTTCGAGCCTGGAGTAAAGCTCGATACCTCGGACAATTGAAGGATTACGCTCATAGCCTGAAGCCGGGTTTTTCCCTCAGCGCCAGTTTGACATTGGCTTCCGATATGCCCAGCATTGTTCTTCCTTTTGCTGGGTATGATCCGAATATCATCCAGGAGGGGATGGATAATATCCTTTTCGATTATGGGGGCGGTTGGACCGCGAATAATGGTTCCGTTCTTCCCATGATGCTGGGCGGCCTCAAATTCTCTAATTCTGTCTTTTATCAAGTTTCTTTGGCAGTGGCAGGCGGGATGGCGGGCAAGCCAGTCGTTATTCATGCGCCGGAGTTTATGGATACTCTTTTCCCGGACCTGTATACCTTGGCCTTGCTCCGCCAGGCTGAGGTGACTGCTTTCGGTGTTGCCAGTAATATTCACTTCGATCCTTCTTATTCCTATGGGGAAACGCCACCAGCGTTCAAGGATGGAGAAACCGAGTTCTTAGGATTTATTGCAGACAATGAGGACCACTTGTACCACAGTGTCGCTTATGCCAATATCGGACTTTTGGAAGACATTCAATCGATGCAGTATTACGAATGGAGTTATGACAAATATTCGTATTTTATGCCCGTAGGCAGAGTCCTGGCGGACAACCATATTCCTTACAGGATGATATCAAAAGAGACACTTGAAACAGCGGAGCTCTCTCAATTTGAAGCCCTTATTCTTCCTTGCAGCCCTTGTCTTTCTGATGTATGCGCGAGTAAGATAGACATCTTTGTCCAGGGGGGTGGCGGGTTATTGCTTTACGGTGTTTCCGGGGTTCGTGACGAAAACGGGCATCCACGAAGCAAGAATGCTCTCTCTGTGACATTTACGACGCTCTGAGTATTGACCCTGCCAATCCACCGGCGAGTGCCGTAAGCAGGGAATCGTCTCTCGCCGACGCGAAGCACGTTCTCCGTTCCATATCTTTCCTCGAGCCAATCCAGCAGGAGACCCGAGAAATACGCAGTGCTCACGTCACGTAGGCGAATCGACCACGGTATGGACAGGATCTTGTACCGCCTAACGACAAAGCTCAGCGGCGACGGTTAGCCGTCCGCTGCAGCGAGGTGTTAGCCTGTCTGCTTCTGCAGGCCGACCGTTAGGGGCCGAGGCTTTCGACATACAAGTCGCGCACCAAGCTTCCGTTGAAAGTCCCTCACGTGCTCGTAGTATGTCTCGGAGTTCTTCTGGGTTTCACGGTCGATCTGATGCCGGATCTTCCGGACCTCTTCAACAATGGGGTCAGTTCCCACTTTATACCTCCATAAGCTCTTCGGGTGTGCAGATGATAGGTGTGGTTATGCCAAGGAGCGCGTTGACTTCGTAAATGGCAGTATGTACTCTGGCGCTAAGGATGTGAGTGAAGTTCCACGAAACAAGGAAATCCATTCCGTGGTAAGTCGGGACGGCCAGATGATAGGCATCACCTCTTGCCTTTTCGGGGATCTGAATTCTCTCGAAATACCTATCAGCCAGATTGCGGACCTCATCGGTGACCTCCAGGACTGCAAAGGCTTCGATTTTGGACAGACGCTCTCTTGCAGCAGCGTCATCGCCTCTCGAGGCTTCCTCGATAACAATGGGCGAGACGAACGGATCCAGCAACGGTAGGACGTTTTCCCACCATTCTACGGTGACTTGCTGGTGCGCGGCTACAATAAGATCTGGGCTGGGTCTTGCAGTGAGGTAGCTCACCACTGTCGTCTCGATGTAAACGCTCTGTTTCGACATTCAGCTCCTCGTTGGAGTAAGACAGGGCTAACGACAGCATGAGCGGCAAAGAGCTTAATGGCACTTAACTTACTGTTTCAAA
>JBHIER010000285.1:0-4933 GCA_046760705.1 bacterium | reverse complement strand
AAACCCTTCATCTGATCGGAAAAGTAAAGGCTGTCGTTCATGTGGCGAGCCACAAAGGCCCAGGTCAGGCCTTGAAAATAGTCGGTTTTGTAGCGGTCGTCAATCCGGTCGGCAAATTCGAAGGGAAAATCGAGACCGTCAGTGTTGGTGAAGGCCACAGCTAAGCCGAGCCCGGCGTAACAGTCCCCGCGATACTCTTCCTCTAGCTCACCGATCTTGTTGAAAAGGAGCTCCGGAGCATCCATATATACAAACCAGAGGCTCCGGCCGAAACCTTGAAAACAGGCGTGCTTCCCATAACCTTGGCATTCGAGGCATTTGTCGACCACAGTTGGATCTTCCAGGTAATCGTTAAATCCTAACTTAAAGCCGAACCCGTCGTAGCAGAGATATCTGTACACCGGGTGCAGGTGCCCAATTAACCGCTCAATTTTGGCGACGTTGTTTTTGTATCTCACCCCGTACCAGAACCCCAGGCCGCAGTAGTAAAGATAGAGATACTTATCATTGACCTCACGAGTCACCCTCTCGAAATCGGCTCCGCTGTATCGAAAGCTGAAAAAGGCCTTGAGCGGAAAACCCATGGCCGAACCTTCATAGCAGAAGGGTTTGTAAAATGGCGAAAATTTTTCACATTCGGCCCTCACCTGAGCCAGATCCCTGTACCTGAGCATGGCGTTGAACCCAGTGAGGAAGGATGCGCCAATGGAGGACACTTTCTCTCTATTCTGCTCAGTAGTGACTATAAAACCAAGCTTGCTCACCGTCATCTGTTTCGGATCACGCAAAAGGAGTAGATAGCCGTATCTGGCAAAAAGAAACCCTCCCAGCAGGATCGCAACGAAGAAAATGAACACAGCGATCTTGATGGTCCTCTTCTTATTTGAGGTCATAGAACTACTCCCAGGGCCGCCAGAGGATGGACAGGTCGGTGTCGATCGGGTCCTCCAGCCCACGGACCTTCCTGATCAACTTCACCAGTTCCTCATCGGTCAAGGACAGTCTCTTCTTAAGTTCCGGGTCGTTGGGATAAACCGAAAGCCCCTCTCTCCACGTAGCTCTGGCTTTGGTGAACATACCCTCCCAATCAACCGCTCGATTTTTCACATAAGCATCGCCCAAGGCGACATAGGTCAACACAAAGTAAGGCTTCTGTTTCTTCGGCCCCCACGATTTCTGCATGGCGATAAGTTTTTTGAAGTCTTCGATAGCCAGGGGGGCATGTCTGAGCATTCTCGGCCAGTGCAGATGATTCATGGCTCTGGCGTACAGGGCAGTCCAGCACTCGGGATCGATACTCAAGATTGTGTCCAGCTCGGCAATGGATTTATTGGACAGGATTCCCTGGCCGACGATGCCCAATTTTGGGTAGGGAATTTTGTCGATATAGGACAACGACTTATTGAGACGCAACTCGATCATCTGGGGGTGCTCCCGGACCATGTTCTCAAAAAATTGTATCGAGCGATCGAAATATCTGTGTCCATACTCTCTAATTTTCATCCGATAAAAATTGCTATAATCAATATTGCCTGGATCGAGTTGAATGGCCATCTCCAAATGGGTTAAAGCCTCGTCTTTTTGTCCGGCTTTGTCCAGTAAAACGCCTAAGTCATGCTGGGCCACAGCGTCGTCGGGGTTCTCTGCCAAATAAGCCTGCAATTTTTCAATCCCTTCCTTTTTGGCAGTGGGCTCTTGAGCCCGGAGAGAGGACATCAGAATGAATATAGGTATTAAGGCCAGGGAGAGAATCCTCTGAGCTGCAAAATTGAGATCTTTCATCTTTTCTCCATCCTTTTTTGAAGCCGGGTTTGACAGTTAACTTTAAATAGGGTTCGTCGAGAGCACGAACGGGTTTCGTTAACCGAGTTTCCAGATTCTATACTAGCCTCGACAACTTCAAACGTCTTTTCAGAGACATTCTATTCTCTCTCTGTTACGGCCAGAATTTGATTGATAGCCACGTCGGTCAGTTTCTGGACCGCGCCGCTGGGCCATCGAATCTCCACCAGATCGATGGCCTCCCTTTGACCCAGTCCGAAGTGCAATCTATAGCTGCTCTGGGAGTGGTTGCCGTTGCCGCCGTCCACCTCCCTAATTTGGGACAGATCGCCGGACAGCACTCTCACTCTGGCGCCAATGGCGTTTCTATTGCTCACCGTGCCGATAAGTTTGAGCTCTAACCAATTGTTCTTGTTCCCAACATCGTTGCGATAAAGGATTGCATCCTGGCCTTGATTGGTAATAAACATGTCCAAATCTCCATCGTTGTCGAAATCGGCCAAGGCGATGCCGCGACCGTCCCTTCTGTCGTTCACCCCCAATTCAGCAGCCACCTCTGTGAAAATTTCGTTGCCCTCATTCCTGAAAAATCGGCTCTCTTCGTATCCGGAAAGGGTCTTGTCCCCCATGGTCGGCCAATTGGTGGCCTCTGTGGGGTCAAAACCCGGCCGTGTGACGGCAGTGGCCAAATCAATCCAATACTTATCTTTATCCTTATCTTTACCGGAAACAAAGCCGTTGACAACGTAAATATCCAGATCGCCGTCGTTATCGAAATCGAAAAATTTTGCCCCCCACGACCACCCTCCGTCGTATGTCTCCGTCTCCACTGCAACATCGGCAAAAGTGCCATCGCCCATGTTGCGGTAGAGCATGTTGCCCTCTTGGAGGTATTCTTCGGTCCAGACGTTGGAGATATACAAGTCCAGCCAGCCGTCGTTGTTGTAGTCGCCGAAATCGACGTTCATCCCCTTTCTGGTATCCCAGCCGAGGACATCATCGGTCACATTGCTAAAGGAGCCGTCCCCGTTGTTGCGGTAGAACCTGTCCTGTCCAAAATCGTTGGCGTCGCAAATGTCCTGGTCGCCGTCATTGTCATAGTCGGCACATCCTATATCCAAGGTCCACCCGCTGTCAGCTACCCCCAACTCAAAGGCCACATTGGTGAAGGTTCCATCCCCATTATTTTTGTACAGTACATTCGGTCCCGCATCCCTCGCCTGCTCAAAATCGCAGTGCATGACTCGAGTGTTTTCAAGCCTCCACAAATCGACGTAGCGAAAATAGTTGCCCACCACAATATCCAGGTACGTGTCGTTGTTGTAATCCAACCAGACAGCACCGTTGCCGTTGCCGCAGTCACCTGTCCCGGACTCTTCGGTGACATCGGTAAAGGTCCCGTCACCATTATTTCTGAAAAGTCGATTGCAGCCCCATTTGACTGAGTAGAGATCCAGATCACCATCGTTGTCGTAGTCCCCGAAGACCGCATCCATGGATGTTCCCTTCTCCTCGTTCACCCAGGCCACCCCAGCCTTCTCTGCCACGTCGGTAAAGGTCATATCACCGTTATTCCGATAGAGAGCATTGGGATGTCCTCTCTGTGAATTGGTCACATAGAGATCGATATCGCCGTCGTTATCGTAGTCGACAGCGGCGGCCGCTGCGCCGACCGAGGCCATCCAGGGCATGATGTTGTCCAGTTTCTCATCGAGGACCGGCTTATGGTGACGATGACGAACACCTGCCTGGTCGGTGATGTCGGTGAAGGCTTTTTGCTGGGAAAACCCCGCATCAACAGCGAAGAATGTGGCAAAAATCGCCCACATTCCTGCTGTTATCCATCGACTACCATTTCTTTGAATACGCATTGTTTCTCCCTTCTTCACTTTTAGTTATAAACTCATAACTTTCCAAATATCCCGACAGCATTGTATCCGGCGAAGCCGTTAGCCATTTTTGCCACCACCTGCAGACCACGGCGGACAAAATCGCGGTTCAGTTCAATTCTCAGCGCGGGATCGGGAGTCTCATAATTCAATGTCGGTGGCACAAGATCGTTCTGCAGAGCGAGAAGCAAAATGGCCAGCTCCAGTAACGCACTCCCGCCGAGATTGTGGCCTACATAGGGCTTAAAGGCACTGATCAGAACCCTTTCCGGGTGGTGACCGAAGATGTCGGTTATGGTCTTGGCCTCATATCTGTCCGCGATCTTTGTGGCCGCTCCGTGAGGGTTGACCAGATCTATCTGCTCCGGCTTGATCCGACTGGTTTCCAGAGCCTGCCTGAAGGCTTTCGTATAGAAATCTTCCGATACATTTGGAACCGAGACTTTCCACGCCTCCTGATTGAACCCCCCACCCAAATATTCGCCATAAATGGTCGCTCCCCTCTCAGCGGCGTGGTCCGCATCTTCCAAGACCAAAGCGCTACCGCCATCCCCAAAAACGAACCCGTCTCTATCTCGATCAAAGGGTCTCATAATTCCGTGGTTGGCGTACAGTCCCAGGGCTTTAAACCACAGGTACTTGGTAATAAACAGAGGATGATCAGCCCCGGCCACGATGACCACTCCATTTTTGCCAGACTTTATCTGCTGGCTGGCCGTCTCGATGGCGAAAAGTCCCGAAGCACAGGCATTATTGATGAACAGAGAACAGCCATGAAGGGAAAAGACTTTGCTCACATGGTGCAGATACATGAACGATTGCATGTTATACACCGCCTGGCGGTGTTGCTCATAGAGCCTCGCGGCGACCTCTTTCTTGCTCCTTGTGCCGGTCATCCTGCCATCGATGCAGTCCATAACCACCTCAAAGACCTTCTTCACGTAACGATCAACCCCAGGATTCTCGTGAGTCAAAATAAGTCCAATGTTGTTGTCGGCTTCATCGTAGCCGAGCCGACTGTCCTCCAGGGCCAATTTGACCGCCGCCATCAGATAGAGCAAATCTGGGTCCTCGTCCAGTCGATTGTTCTCCATGTACTCTAAAAACCGCGGGGCCAGGCCGATATTTTTTATATCAAAGTTGGAGATTTTGGAGACATAGAAACTGTCCCAAAGCTCTCCGTGGATGTATTGATCGTGCCGGACGACATTGGATCGGCCGGCCACCACCGATGCCCATAACTCTTCTTTGCCGATGCCAAT
>JBHIER010000284.1:0-4939 GCA_046760705.1 bacterium | reverse complement strand
GCCAACATCGATCTGCTCGGCGAGGATGGAACGTTCGCCGTAATCACAGGACAGCAGGCCGGCCTTCTCACCGGGCCTCTTCTCACAGTGTACAAAGCGATCACGGCCATTCAATTGGCCGAGCGGTTGAATCGAAAAGATGAGCGCCATTTTGTCCCCGTCTTCTGGGTGGTCTCCGATGACCACGATTTCGATGAGGTGAACCATCTCTTCCTGGTCAACCGCAAGAACGAATTGGTGCGACTGGTCTATCAACCTGGGGATGAGTTTGAGCGGTGGCCTGTGGGCCGCATCCCTGTCGATGAGGATTTTGATCTCTTCTTTGATCGGTTCGCTGAAGATACTCCGAACACGGAGTTCAAGGAGTCGGTCCTGAGGACGGTCAGGGCGGCCTACGTCGAGGGGTGGAACTTTGCCGAGGGATTCGCCCGACTGATGACCTCCATGTTTCGAGATTACGGTCTGGTGCTTGTCGATCCCATGGATCCGGACCTGGTGGAGTTGGCCGTTCCGATCTTTGAGAGAGAGATAGAGGATCCGGCAAGCTCGACGTCCCTTGTCCTTCAGACTGGAGACAGATTGAAAGAGCGAGGCTATCACCGGCAGATCAAAGTGCGTCCTGGCCACCTCAACCTCTTCCTTGAGATCGACCGCCGACGTTGCTCCGTTTCGGTGGACGGGGACGCATTCCGGACTGAGGGAAAAAGTTACACTGGTGAGGGGTTCCTCGCCATGCTGAAATCCTCACCGGACCGGTTCAGCCCAAATGTCGTCCTGCGGCCGGTGGTCCGGAGCCACCTTCTGCCCACAGCCGCTTACATCGGAGGTCCCGGGGAGATCTCTTATTTTGCTCAACTGAAGGAGGTCTTCGAGACCTTTGCTGTTTCCCCGCCAGTGGTCTATCCCAGGGCCCGGGTGACCGTGGTTGAGGGAAAGGTCCGCAGAATTTTGGACAGATACGCCATACCTCCGGCTGAGCTCTATGAGGACGCTGACGGGGTCGTTCGAAGCATTGTGGAGAGCAGTCTCCCGGAAACTTTCAGGACTGCCTTCCAGGAGGCCGAAGGCGACATCGAGCGGCTATTCCGCAGGATTCGAAAAGCAGTGGTACCCATTGACGGTTCTCTCGAGAGCCTCGTCATCCGCTCACAGAATCGGTTGGCCCACGACATCGCTAAGATAGAGAAGAAGGCGATTCAGGCCAAGAAGAGGTCTGAGGAGGTGATTGTCCAGCAGATCCACAAGGTGAGGACCAATCTCTTTCCCAACGGTGCGCTCCAGGAGAGGGTTTTGAACATCGTGCCCTTTCTCATATTGTATGGGCCTGGTCTTATCGGTCAACTGTTCGATGCAGTGGATGGGGACACCGGGCGACACCAGATGATTGACATTGGAACGTGAAGTGTGCTCCACACTGGTAATGTTCTTCGTTTGTCGGTTTCGATCCTCGCCCCGAACTGACCCTATGCTCGGGTGGGAGTTGGACTCCCACCCGGATCAACTGTACCTATTCTATTCTTTGCAGCTTCGTTATGGGTTTGCTTACCGTTAAAAGAGCATCATGAGCCACTATAAGGAGGTAAATTTTGGCATTCGATATCGTAGCTTTTGCCGCCCATCAGGACGATCTTGAACTGGCCTGCGGTGGGACCCTGATCAAGATGCTGGAGAAGGGATATACCGTCGGCATCGTTGACTTGACGCAGGGCGAGATGGGGACCAGGGGCACGGCCGGGCAGAGGCTCGTTGAGGCCCAGGAGGCGGCTAAGATCATGGGCGTTCGGCACCGGGAGAACCTGGGGCTTCCGGATGCCTGCATCGAGGTGAGTGCCGAAAATAAGATGAAGATCGTAAAAGTCGTTCGGCGGTTTCGGCCGCGCATCGTTCTTCTGCCTTACTGGGAGGATCGTCACCCCGACCATGCTGCTACTGCGAGATTAGTCTACGAAGGAGCTTTCCTGGCCGGTCTGGCCAAGTTGGATACGGGTCAGGAACGCTTCCGGCCCAATCGATACATCTATTACATGTGTCACTACACCTTCACTCCATCCTTTGTGGTTGACATCACCGACCAGTTTGAGAAGAAGTGGAAGGCTATCAAGGCTTACAAGTCACAATTTTTCAATCCTGACAATGTCCGTTCGGTCGCGGAACCGCAGACTTTCCTGAGCACAGAAAATTTTGTTGATCGAATAATAACCCGATACAGATATTACGGTTCTCTCATCGGAGCCGAATACGGCGAGCCCTTTCTCGTCAGGGAGACTATGGAGGTCGATGATCTTGTTGCGTTTTTTCAGCGGACTATGGAAATGTGAGGTTCATTAAGGGGATGCACCAAAATCATTATCTCTTTTCCGATCACTATCTGGATAATATCCTGCCGACGTTCCCGGTCTGGAAGGAGGAGGATGGACTTGAGGAATCTTTCGAGGAGATTCGAAAGGTCTACCTGAAACAGCGGGAGACGATCGCCCGGACCAATGAGGCCCAACTGGAGAAGGATTTCGTCCAGCCCATCCTTGAGATTCTGGAACACTGCCCCGAGGTGCAAACCGGTGTTCACCTCAAAGACCATTTTTACCGGATAGATTACACCTTTTTCTCCTCGGATGCCGATCGGCTTGAGGCGCGCAAAAGGAAAGGCAAAAAAGAGTTCTTTGATAAAGCCATCGGCATTGGCGACGCAAAATACTGGGATCGGCCCCTGGACAAAAAGATCAAAGGCCGCGGCGATCCTTTTGATAACAGCAATCCCAACTATCAGATCGATACCTACCTGAGAGCGGCGGACAAAAAATGGGGGCTGTTGACCAACGGTCGGCTGTGGCGGCTCTACAACCGGGACACCAGCTTCTCCATGGACAGCTTCTACCAGGTCGATCTGGTCCAGCTCATCCAGCAGGGCGATCTGGAGGCGTTCAAGTATTTCTACCTCTTTTTCCGGCGGCAGGCCTTTGAACGGTTCGAGGAGAAGCCCACGTTTTTAGATTTTGTCTACGACGAGAGTTCGTCCTATACTGTTGGTGTGCAGAAGGACCTCAAGGAGCGCGTCTATGAGGCCCTGCGCATCCTGGCCAATGGGTTCCTGCACTATCCCGGCAACAATCTCGATCCCATCAAAGACAGACAGGAGATCCACGACAACTGTCTTATTCTGTTGTACAGGTTGTTGTTTGTCTTCTACGCCGAGGTTCGCGGCCTGCTTCCTACCGACAATCCCGACTATCAAAGCAGCTTCAGCTTCGATCGATTGAAAAAGGAGATTCATGACCGAAAGAGACGCGGGGAGAGTATCTCCCCTGTCACCTTCGATTATTGGTCCAAACTGAAAGCCCTCTTCATGCTCATCAATGAGGGGTACGACCAGTATGACATCCCCCAGTACAACGGCGGTCTGTTCGATCCCCAAAAACATCCGTTTCTTGAAAACCACACCATTGGCGATCAGGCCATGGCCGATGCCTTCCAGTGTCTGGCCTGCACGCCGAGCAAGGATGGGCTGGCTTTCGTTGACTACCGCGATCTCGGCGTTCAGCACCTGGGCAGCATTTACGAAGGACTTTTGGAATATAAGTTGCAATATGCTGAAGAAGACAAGGTGGTCGTCAGGGACAGGAAGAAACGGCAGTTGGTTGAGAGTGCTGCCGACCATCCCGATCTTCCGGTGGCCTTCAAGAAAGGCGAATACTGTCCTGTGACGGATAAGGGGGAGCGGAAGGCAACGGGAAGTTACTACACACCGGATTACATCGTTCGCTATATTGTGGAGAACACTCTGCAGCCTGTCGTGGATCGGTGTGAGACGTACAAAGACATTTTAGAACTGAATGTCCTCGATCCGGCCATGGGCAGCGGTCATTTCTTGGTCGGTGTGGTGGATTTTCTGGCCGAGCAGATCGTCTATCATCCCACCACGCCCCTTTTGGAGGAGGGTGACGAGGAGAAGGAGATCGCCCACTGGCGGCGGCGGGTCGTGGAGCGCTGTGTCTATGGGGTGGATATCAACCCCCTGGCTGTAGAATTGGCCAAGCTCTCGTTGTGGTTACACACCGTTTCCTACGGTAAGCCTTTGAGTTTTTTGGACCATCATCTCCGCTGCGGCAACAGTCTCATCGGTGCGCGGGTCAAGGATCTCGACGAACTTCCTGATGTGAAAAAGAAGAAAAAGAAAATTCCTGAAGAGTTAGGGAAGCAGATCACCATTTTCGAGAATCGTTTCCTTCAGCAGGTCTCTCTGGCTGTAAAATACATGATGGACATCGAGCTGGCGGAAACCCACACCAAAAGGCACATCGAGGAGAAGGAGAGCTATTTCAAGGCCGCTGTCGATCATCTCCAACACTTCAGAGAGGTTGCCAATGTGTGGGTCTCGGCCTATTTTGGCAATGGGCTCACCAAAGGCGATTACGACCGAGTTATGGAGGCCTTGCAGGCAAATCGCTTAAGTGAAGTGAAAGAGCTACCCTATTACCAAAAGGCTCAAAATATAGCCGATGAAAAGGGGTTCTTCCATTGGGAGATGGAATTTCCCGATGTCTTTTTCGACCGCCACGGCCGCTGGCTGGACAATCCTGGGTTTGATGGGGTAGTAGGTAATCCGCCTTATGTTACTCTTGGAATAGAGGATCGAATAGAACAAAATTACTTTCGAATTAAGTTTATTGGCGCCGTATACAAAGTGAACACTTACCTAATTCTTTTAGAGAATGCATTGGGTCTTATCTCAAACCGGCATCGTGTAGGTTTAATTATCCCTAATTCTATTCTTTCCAACGCCTTCCTTGCAGACTTCAGAAAATTTGTGATCTCAAGTTACAATATATCGAACATTGTAGACATAAGTAATAAAGTTTTCCCAGAAGCTGAGATGGGTGGCACTGTAATTATAATAATTGAAAGAACTGAAAAAGTTGATGGAGAAAACAAAATCAAATTG
>JBHIER010000283.1:0-4960 GCA_046760705.1 bacterium | reverse complement strand
GGGATGGAAGAGATGAGGGGGGAGACCCCGTCTCCAGCGGGATCTATTTTTACCGTCTGAAGGCTGGGCTATACAGGAGCACAAAGCGGATGTTATTGGTCAAGTGAGCCTTCTTGATCGGGCAAGCCAGTTCTGTGAATAAAGAAATGACCGCCGGGAGCGACGCCGGTTCGCCCCGCTCTTTTTCGAAACTCGCCCTGATTGGCTCTGCCTCACAGCGATTATGGGCTGTGAAGCCCACAAATTCAGCGCTTCGGAGACCACAAGGTTTGCAGTCAGGCGCGCAGCAGAGGGGAGTGCCATTTTAACGCTACTCCGATTCACTTTCAGCGTCTTTCAATTTTTGTCTTGACTTTTGGCCTTTTGTGCAGTATAATTATTCGAAGCCCTTCCGAACATACAGTCAGTGAAAAACCGCAAGGCAGGAATGCAAGGGCACTATTCGATACAGGCTCTTTACATACATATGTTATCAGAGGTTTCTTAGAAGGTGTCCCTATCCGCTTGCTGTCTGAACCATATAGAGTAGCATTGGGAGGGAGGGTTATAGAGGTAAGGGAATACTGTGCTGTTGAAGGTAAGATAGAAGGGTATGCGTTCGATACAAAGGTAGTTCCGATCGATGATTTAGGGAGAGTAGATGGAAAAGAGATTGATGTCCTTATTGGTGCCTTGACTATGGAGGAATGGGAAATCAACGTGAATCCCAAGGATGGCACACTTGATTTAGGAGGACTTAAAAGGAGAGAGTTTACTGAATTCAGTGTTTTGAGTCGTGGCGCGAAGGGCATCCGCAGTCCGGCAGATCACCTTTGAATGCTTCCTTTATTATACAAGTCGCATAATAAGAAATTTTTGGGGTATTTTTCTAACTTAACATTTCGGAATTTCTAAGAAATTCCGAAATGTGAGGGTAGTTTGAAGTCCCGATGTAGATCGGGAGATCGCGGAGTTCCGGATTCATTTCGGAAAGGGTCGGCCAGACCCTCTGGAGAACTTTGCGAGCGAAGCGAGCTAAGTTCGAACATGAGTAAAAATGTGGTTCATATCAGGTTCTTCGCCAGCGTCAGCCCGAAGACGGCGGACAGCCTCATGCGGGTGATCGATGCTAAGCTCAAGGAGGGGGCGGAAAGATTTGTGATCCTCATCTCCTCCGGTGGTGGCAACGTCTTCAGCGGGATCACCCTGTACAACTACTTGAGAGGCATCCCGGCCCAGGTGGAGACCCACAATTTCGGCTCGGTCGATTCGGTCGCGGTGGTCCTCTTCTGCGCCGGTTCGAAGAGGTTCTGTGTGCCCCACGCCAGATTTCTGTTACACGGCATCGGCTTTGACGTTAAAAAACCGACACGGTTTGACGAGAAGATCTTAGATGAGCGGCTCAAGGGTATCAGAATCGACCGGCAAAACATCGCCCGAGTGATAGCCGAGAATAGCTCAAAGAGCGTGGAAGAGGTGGAGAGGGATATGTTCACGGGAATAACGTTAAACCCTGAACAGGCCAAAGAGTACGGCCTCGTTCACGAGATCAGATCCGAACTCTTTGAGAAGGGAGCCGAAGTGATAACTATTGGGGATCAGAAGTGATAGGTTGGACGCCCACAAGGGGCTACAATACACCTTTTAAATGTGCAGCCGCGCTTTCCATAGCGCGCAGATATTAGACTCGCAACCCAACCCACACCGTGTAGACTGCTTCCCAATGGTGGAATGGAATGAGGATTGTAGATTACGTAGTTTTGTTTGATGCCGGAGTCAGGAAGCGTCATATTCATAGGTCGCACAAAGGAGAGATCATTGAATTTGTGTACATAAGAGATTTTTTGGAAAGGAGGTAAGGGAGATGGAATCCTTCAAAAAGCTCACTGCTGTGCTCTCTTCCGACTTTGACAAGTATCTTTTGGAACATCTCGATGTGGGCGAGCAGATCCCTCGAAATGCGCTCATTGTATTCCAAGTTGAAGGGAACGAGGAGTACAACCGGTGGAGCAGAGAATTGGCAAAGAAATACAGAGAGAAAAATCAAAATGTGATCTTTGTACGCGTGAAAGGATTGCGTCCATCTGTCTCAAGGCTGATTGAACCGAAACTGGAGAAGGTGAATTTTCAACAGGCAGAAGGGCTAGACGCCCGATCTGCTGGGACTCGTTTTCAGGGCTTCGCGGTCCGACTTATGAATGGCTCAGTAAAACCAATAAACAACTTTAGAAAATAGATCTGTGTGTATCTGTGTAAATCTGTGTCCTATTAACTCCACGAGGAGGTTTGTCTTATGTCCAACGGATTCATCCGAGTTCCGAAACCGAGCAACGAGCCCGTCCGCTCCTACGCCCCGGGCACGCCTGAGCGCACCGCGCTCAAGGCGAAGCTAAAGGAGATGAAGAATCAGGAGATAGAGATCCCCCTCATTATCGGTGGTGAGGAGGTCCGGACAGGACAGATGGCCAACTGCATCTGTCCCCACGATCACCACCACGTCCTGGCCCGCTACCACAAGGCCAGCGCGGCCGAGGTGGAACGGGCCGTCGAGGCCGCTCGCAAAGCCTGGGCCGAGTGGTCGGAGACCGACTGGCACGCCCGAGCGTCCATCTTCCTCAGAGCCGCTGAGCTCTTGGCGACGAAGTACCGCTACGTCCTCAACGCGGCCACCATGCTCGGCCAGTCCAAGACCGCCTTTCAGGCCGAGATCGACTCCGCCTGCGAGCTCATCGACTTCTACCGTTTCAACCCGTATTATATGAACCTGATCTACGAGCAGCAGCCCGCCTCGTCGCCCGGCGTCTGGAACTACATGGAGCACCGGCCGCTGGAGGGTTTTGTCTTTGCCGTCACCCCCTTCAACTTCACCTCCATCGCCGGCAACCTGCCCACTTCCCCGGCCATGATGGGCAACACGGTGCTGTGGAAACCCGCCTCCTCGGCCGTCTACCCGGCCTATTTTCTGGCACAACTGTGGAGAGAGGCAGGCCTGCCGCCGGGGGTGATCAACTTCGTGCCCGGCCCCGGCGGCCAGGTGGGCGATCCGGCCATGAACAGCAATGAGCTGGCCGGCATTCATTTCACCGGCTCAACCGAAATCTTCCAGGATATGTGGCGGACTGTGGGCAACAACATCGGGCGGTACCGCTGCTACCCGCGCATCGTCGGCGAGACCGGGGGCAAGGACTTTGTCTTTGTCCATGCGTCGGCCGAAGTGGAGGCTACTGTTACCGCGCTCATCCGCGGCGCATACGAGTACCAGGGGCAGAAGTGCTCCGCTGCCAGCCGGGCCTACATCCCCGATTCCCTCTGGCCGGCTATCAAGGAGTCCCTGTTGGTCCAGTTGGAAACCATTAAGATGGGTGACCCGATGGACTTCTCCAACTTTATGGGCGCCGTCATCGATAAGGCGGCCTTCGACTCCATCGCCGGTTACATCGACTACGCCAGGGAGTCCAATGAGGCCGAGATCATCTTCGGTGGCGGCTGCGACGACTCCGTCGGTTACTTCATCGAGCCCACCGTTGTGCTCACCTCAAACCCGAAGTTCAAGCTGATAGAAGAAGAGATCTTCGGACCCGTATTGACCGTCTATGTCTATCCCGAAGCCCGGTATGCTGAGACCCTCGAGCTGTGTAACACCACCTCGCCGTACGGTCTCACCGGGTCCATCTTCGCCACAGATCGGGCTGCCATCATGCAGGCGTTCAAAGTGTTGCGCCACGCCGCCGGAAACTTCTATATCAACGACAAGCCCACCGGGGCCGTGGTCGGCCAGCAGCCCTTCGGTGGGGCCCGGGCCTCGGGGACGAACGATAAGGCCGGATCGGTGCTCAATCTGCTGCGCTGGGTCAGTCCCCGCTCGATCAAGGAGACCTTCATTCCACCGACGGACTATCGTTATCCTTTCATGGAGGCCGAGTAACCGCATAGCAGTTGAAAGATATGCCAGATTTGAAGGGAATCGATTCTACAAAAAGGAGAAAGGAAAATGAAAGCGTTACTGGAAAAATTGAACATCAAAGAGGTCACTCCGGGAGCCTGCACCGGTCCCGACGGCTGGATCGAGGATCCGTCGGGCCAGGAGCTCGTCTCCTACAACCCTACAACCGGCGAGCCCATCGCCAAGGTGATCCAGGCAACTGACGAAAGCTACAACACCCTTGCTGAGAGGGCCCACAATGCCTCCCTGAGCTGGCGTATGGTCCCGGCTCCCAAGCGGGGTCAGGTTATCCGCGATCTGGGTGACGCCCTGCGCCAGGTCAAGGAACCGTTGGGTGAACTTGTCACCCTGGAGATGGGAAAGATCAAGGCCGAAGGGGCGGGCGAGGTGCAAGAGATGATCGACATTTGCGACTTTGCCGTGGGTCTGTCGCGACAGCTCTATGGTCTGACGATGACCTCGGAACGGCCCGCTCACCGCATGTACGAGCAGTGGCATCCGCTGGGTCCCATCGGCATTATTACCGCCTTCAACTTTCCCGTAGCCGTCTGGTCGTGGAACGCGGCCATAGCCGCTGTCTGTGGTGATACGATGATCTGGAAACCTTCGTCCGATACGCCTCTGACCGCTGTCGCTGTCCAGCACATCACAAATAGGATTTCCGCAGATCACGGCCTCGACGGCGTGTTCAATCTGCTCATCGGCTCCGGCCGGACGGTGGGCGAGCGACTCATCAGCGACCCGCGCATCGCCCTCATCTCCTTCACCGGCTCCACCAAGATGGGGCGGCGGGTGGCAGAAGTTGTTGCCCGCCGGTTCGGCAGGACTATCCTCGAGCTGGGCGGCAACAACGCCATCGTTGTGACCGAAAACGCGGACCTTGATATGGCCGTGCGGGCCATCCTCTTCGGAGCTGTCGGCACTGCGGGCCAGCGCTGTACAACCACCCGCCGCATCATTATGCACCGTTCCATCGCCGCCGAGTTGACTGACCGGCTCGTCAAGGCCTACCGGCAGGTGCCCATCGGTAACCCCCTG
>JBHIER010000282.1:0-4962 GCA_046760705.1 bacterium | reverse complement strand
AGTATTAGAGAGGTGTTGACTGATGAGATGTGAAGATTTTCAAAAATCGGAGGTCATAGATGACTATCTCCTGGGAAGACTTTCCGAAGAAGACAGGGAGGCCTTCGGGCGCCATTATTTTGAGTGCGACCGGTGTTTTGAGGAGTTGAAATTCAGAGAGAACCTCATCCGAGTCTGCCGGGAGCACGGCGAGACCCTCTTTGCTGACGTCTTAAATGAAAGGGAGGCGGCGCGGAAGGGCAGACTGGCAGATATTCTGGCCAAACTCTTTCCCAGGCCATTCTGGCAGAGGAGGTGGGTTTATGCGGCCGTGTCGGTTGTAGTCATTGTGATCTTGATTCCTCTATTATTCTCCACGCTTTTCGCCCCTAACAAATATGCACAACTGGCAGATATAAAACCATACCCCTATCTTCTGGCGGGGTTGAGGAGTGGTGCCAGCGAGGAGGAGAGACTTTTCCATGAGGGGATGAGATTTTACACAAGCGGGGAGTATAAGCTGGCTTCGCAGCGGTTGGAGAAGGTTGTGGCCATAAATTCTGAGAATGTGTTGGCCCATTTCTATCTGGGCGTGTGCTCTCTGATGGATGACGAGCCTGGCAAGGCCACCCGAAGCCTTGAAAGGGCCGCCGTGGCCCAACCGGACACTGAAATCTTTCACTGGTACCTGGGCCAGGCTTACCTGAAAAAGGGCGCTGGTGATAAGGCGCTGAGGGAGTTTGAAAAAGTCCACGACCTGGAAGGCGATTACCGATTAAGGGCCGAAGCGTTGATCCAGAAAATTAAAGAGATTAAAGATTAAAAAGGCCCCGATATAAAATCGGGGTAAACTCTCGAGGGCTTGAGAAGGCTAAAAAGAAAAGCCCTCGTTAATTGGTTAATTGGTTAATTTCTGCAATCTAATTACCATCCTTAAAAGGCTAAAACCTTAACTCCTAAAGCGTTTTGCTAATGAGAAACTGGTTCACACACTCGGTGGTCATACTTTTCATTGCGGCACCGGTAGCTTGGGGTCCCGCCTATAGTCGATCTGCCGGGCCGTCCACGGCCTGTCTGCGTGCGACGCACAGGCAGGCACAGGCAGGCCTTGAAACCCAATTTATCAAAGCCTTGGATGAGGGAGGCCAAGGGGAATTAACGTCTTTAGCCAGAAAGTATCGATACAAGACCTATGCTTTGGCGATTGATCTTTTGGATCAGGGCTTGCGTAATGAATTGACAGGTGAGATTGAGGGTGCACAAGATTGTTGGGAAAGGGCTGAAAGGCTGGCCAAAGTTTATAATAAAATCTATGACGCGGATTGTCTGATAAAACGGCTGAGACTATTTCACGGATGGTCAAGAGACGAGAAGAAGGTGAAATTGAAAGCTGATTCTTTGAAAACCTTGGGAATGGAAGCTTATGAGAAAACTGATTTTCATGGTGCCCATGCCCTTTGGTCCGAATCTTTAGAAATTTATCGTGAAATCGGGGATCAAAGGGGTGAGGGAAGTGTGCTTTACAAAATGGGTGTCATCCATTCTCGTTTGGGACAGCGTCGGGAAGCGACAAGGTATTCTGAACAGGCCCTGCAGATCGAAAAAAGGATCGATAACAGAATAGGGGAAGCGTATCTTTATACTATTGCTTTTTTCTATTCGCGTATCGGACGGTACGAGACGGCGATTGAGCTTTATGAGCAGGCCCTGGAAGTGGTGAGAGAGATGGGAGACAAATGGCAAGAGAGGAGAGCCCTCAATTTCATAGCGTGGAATCACTATCTCCTGCATCAATATGAAAAAGCCTTGGTCTGCCTGAAACAGGGTTTAGAGATTGCCAGAGGGATGGGTTACAGGCGGGGGGAAGCCATCTCCCTGAGCGATATGGGTCTCATGTATGAGAATATGGAACAATACGAAAGGGCTTTAGAGTGTTACGAACTGGCGTCTTACATAAATAGAGAGATTGATCACAAGTTTGGGGCTCTCAGCGATCTCATTGGCCTGGGAAATATCTACAAACACCTCGGTCAGTACTCGCGGGCTTTAACCCATTTCAAAGAAGGATTGGACCTGGCTCTGAGAATTCGCTCCCTCGATTTCATCTGGAAGGCCCAGCGGTGTGTCGGATCGGTTCTGGAAGCGCAGGGCAAAGAGGCGGAAGCTCTCCAATACTACCGATACTCCGTGGCCACGATCGAATCTATTCGGGACCAATTGGAGGTCGAGGCTTTTCAAACCTACTTTCTCATTGAGAATCCCCCTGTTTACAGCGCCATCGTGGGTCTTCTGACAAGAACCGGAAGGTACGATGAAGCCTTTGAATATGCAGAACGGGCGAAAGCCCGAAGTCTTCTCGGAATACTTGCACAGGGAGAGCTCAATTTGACGGAAACATTAGCTCCTGAACTCTTGGAAGCAAAGAAAACTATGGAGCAAAGAATACGAACGGTGAACAGCCGTTTAACTAAAGGCTACTCTGAAAAAATCGACAAAGGAGTCCTTAACGGCTTGGAAGATAGCTTGAAATTGGTGCGCATCGAACATCAGGACCTGCTGCGGCAGATTGAAATGAACCGTCCAGCTCGTATGAAATTGTCTGGGAATTCAAGATCCCTAACTTTGAAAGATATCCGGCAAAGGGTGCTCGGCGGCAAAGATAGTCCGATCTTGGTGGAGTATCTTGTGGACAAAGAGTGCACTCATGTCTGGGTGGTGGATGGACATTCCCTTGGCTACCGGAGAATCGATATGAGTGAAGATCAACTGGAGAAGATGATCCGACATCTTTTGGATCCTTTTCAGGATTTGCAACACGGAAAGACGGAGGTCCTCAATCTCCCGTATGATTTAGTTGTGGCTTACCTTCTCTACCAGAAGATCTTCCAGCCCGTGGAGGAATACCTCAAAGAGGATGCTTTGTTGATCATTATTCCTGATGGCATCTTGCACAATCTCCCCTTTGGGGCTCTGGTGACAGAGATTGAACCAAGAGAACCGAAGACCGATCTGTTCTTTGCTCGATATGAGAATGCTCGATACCTTATAGAAAAATACTCTATATCCTATACCCCTTCGGCCAGCGTCTTGGATCCAATTTTACGAAAACCACGGTATGAAAGTGGAATAAAGGGCCGATTATTAGCCTTCGGAAACCCTAATTTGGGGCCATCAGATTTGGAGGGGGCCTTCGAGCCTCTTCCGGAAACAGGCCGTGAGGTGAACATCGTATCCGAAGTCTTTGGGCCCTCGGGGTGCGAGGTATTTTCAGGCCGAGATGCAAGAGAGGGGCTTTTTAAAGAGAAGGCCGGTCAATTTCGTTACCTTCACTTAGCTACCCACAGCGTACTTGAAGATACAGATCCCCTCTACTCCAAGATAGTCTTTGCGCTGGACGACGATCCCGAAGAGGATGGCTTCTTAGAGGCATACGAAATTTTCGATCTGAGGCTCAACGCCCACCTGGTTGTCTTAAGTTCCTGCGAGACCGGGTTAGGGAGGTTGAGTGCAGGTGAAGGCTTAATCGGTCTGGTTCGAGCTTTCATGTATGCTGGAGCACCTTCGATCTTGGCCAGTTTGTGGAGCGTTGGCAATCCCACGACGAAAATGATGGAATTCTTCTATCAGAATCTAAAAGACGGTATGAACAAAGCGGAGGCGCTGCGACTGGCCAAAATCAGGATGATTCATAATCAGGACGAGGAGATGTCCTACGCCCATCCCTTCCTCTGGGCTCCTTTTGTACTCCTGGGGGATTGGAGGTGAGAGGGAGGTGAAATTAGAGGGGATAAGAGGAGATAAGAGGGCATGAGAAGGCGAGAGGGCATAAATGGTTAAATGGTGATTGGTTAGTGGTTAATTGCTCGGTAGTAAATGCAAATAGGGAATGGGTTGAAAAGGGCCAACGGTTAGATTGAAGAAGAGAACGCTCGAATATCACAGATTATTCCACTCATCGATTGGAATCTCTCTCCCGATAGCGTTCTCTACCTGTCTTAGCAATCTTCTCAACTGAGGTACAGGGTACTCCTCATCACTGGGTATTGTCTGCTTATATTTGGCGATCCTCATGAAGCGATGCTTCCCACCTGCGTGTGGACCACTGAAACCCAGCTTCCTCAGTTTTGAGATAAAATCTCTTTGCTTACACGGGGACCACCTCTGGCTCATCTTTCGGCTTCCTGTTCAGATCGATACCATCTATTACTGGCAATTCATCGCCATCCTGCAAGCTGAGGAGTATCCAATCCTCAAGGACAGAGCGAAGCTCCTCCTGACACTCAAGGAGAGTGGGCTTACAGGCATTCGTCCCGGGACAGACAGGAATCTCCCCCCAGTAGGTCCCGTCCTTTAGCTTCTCATATACTGCCCGCCTCATCGCTTTGTCGAGATATTCCGTAAGCACTGTATTATCACCTCCCGAATACTTGAATTTTACTGTATATTATAAACAACCAGAGCCAAAAGTCAACCTAAAATTTCAATCCGGGTAAAATAACCAGAGGCTCGATTCACTTTGGCTTCAGAACTCTCTGCCCTCTTGGCGCTATCCTCACAGCAGAAAGCGCGCTATGGAAAGCGCGGCTACCCACTACCCGCTCTGGGCCCTGGAAAAGGGCCGACACAGAGGTCGGCCCCTACGTCGTACTGGCTTGATACTGGCCCCATTCTGGGGAATGGCCCCATTCTGCGACGGGGCAGGAGTACAACTCCTGCCCCAGCACGAGTTGTACCCTCACAAGGCTATAAGGCGGGGACATCGGAATTTTCACCCGCCTACCTTTGAAACCGATCACTCGTTCTTATAAACCCCTGAAGGGGTACAACTGCAATTTTGTAAAGGACGATTTATACTATCCTACGGGGCGAGCCTCTGTGGCCAATGATCCAGGTTTGATGGCAAACCTGATTTAATGGCACAGCACCTTCCTTGATGGTATAGGAAAAACTAAATTTGGATTATTCATGAATTTGCCTGAAATA
>JBHIER010000281.1:0-4975 GCA_046760705.1 bacterium | reverse complement strand
AAATCTGTGGTGAAAAAGAGGGATGAGCTCACCTTGTCAGAGAGGTGCGTTCTGTTATTTCACCAATGGTTGGCGAAATCCCCCGTTCGTATACATCAATATGTACACTCACCCTTTTTCCTTGGCAGCTCCTCTTCTCCATTTCAAACGTATTATCTCTTGAAAATAAAATAATTACCTCTGAGATGGTGGCCCTTATTCATCTGAGAGGGAAGTTGGCATGAAGATTGCTGTAGACATGTTGGACTAACATACTGCGAATACGTTCGATGTTCAGGGATGCACATTTCACAGCGGCCACAACAATACAGGTGAAATGATATTTTCAGATGAATTTCGACATTGATGTGTAATGTGTTTAGAGGATGCGATTGTTATGAATGATAAAAGTTTGCTCTGCAGTTCCGACGTGATCAAAAAATTGGGCATCAGTTTGAGGCAACTGTACTATTGGGAGCTGAAGGGGATTGTCCGTCCGAACCACGTCCAGATGGGGTGCCGAAGGTTCAAGCGGTATTCGCGGCGGGATTTGCTCCGTTTAAAACGGATGAAGGAGTCTCTGGACAAAGGATATACCTTGGAAGCAGCATCGAGACGGGTGGAGGAGATGACCGAGTCTGTCCTCGTAGAGGCCCCTCCCCCCGATCGGTCAGGGGAATGAACCGTTTGAGACGTCTTCATAATTGAAAATTGAATAGCGCATCCGAGAATCAGGATATCGGTGGGAAGAATACCAGCAGATCAGAAAGAAAGTAAAAACCAATTGCTGGATTTGAAAAGCTGTGGGTTTGGCAAAAAGGATAAAAGATTTCATAAGCAGATATGAGGAGGTTATCAGGGGAATAAATGGTTACATAAATCTGGAAAGGGAGAAGAAAGGTAGGATAAGATAATCTGATATCCTGGTCATCTGATCTTCTTCCTACTGTTTTGCTGATATTCTGATTTACTTCACATTACCCTTATAGAATAGGAGAGGTGTATGGCCATGATTCTAAAACTGGGTGAAAGGCTTGTACAGGACGGCCAAATAACTCAGGCACAGTTGGAGAAAGCGTTGGAACGGCAGCGGCGTTCCGGAGGGACCCTGGGATCGAACTTGACGGAGTTGGGGTTTATTACCGAAATCCAACTGTTGGAATATTTATCGGAACAGCTTGGCATAGCGTCAGTCGATCTCGCTGAAGTATCCCTCGATCCGGATGTGGTGGGCCTCATCCCTTCCGATGTGGTGATCAGGTTCAAGGTCATCCCCGTGGAGAAATCTGGGAGTCGCTTATCTGTGGCCATGGCCGACCCCACCAATTTCTTCCTTCTGGATGCGCTCAAGTTCCTCACTGGCCGGAACATCGAACCCTTGGTGGCCACAAACTCTGCCATACAGAAGGCTATTGACGAGTTGTTTAATGTGGGGGATTCGTACGCCGATGTGATGAAGGATGTGGAGGATTTGGAGGTTCTGGCCGATCGCAAGGACGAAGAGGAGTTTGAGGAGGTCGATCTGGAGGCGGCGGTTCAGGAGGCCCCTCTGGTCCGTCTGGTGAACAGCCTGATCATCGACGCCATTCGAAGGGGGGCCAGTGACATTCATCTGGAACCGTATGAGCGGATCTTTCGGGTGAGATATCGGATCGACGGTACGCTCATCGAGATGCCCCCTCTGCCCTACCGCTTGAAACCGGCCGTCACCTCTCGGCTGAAGATTATGGCCAACTTGAACATTGCCGAGCGGCGGGTGCCGCAGGACGGGCGCATCAAGATCCGACTGGCCAATAAGACCGTGGATCTTCGAGTCTCAACCCTGCCCACCATCTTTGGGGAGAAGATCGTCATGCGGATCCTGGATGCGAGCAATTTGACCCTCGATCTATCCAAGCTGGGGTTTCAGGAGTCGGCCCTGCGCCACTTCGTCAAGGCCATCAAGGAACCGTACGGGATTGTGCTGGTCACCGGACCCACGGGGAGCGGAAAGACGACCACCCTGTACTCGGCTCTGAGCATGCTCAATACCATCGATACCAACATCATGACCGCAGAGGATCCTGTGGAGTACAACTTGTTAGGAATCAATCAGGTTCAGGTGCGCCCGGAGATTGGGCTCAATTTCGCCTCCTCCTTGCGCTCCTTTTTGCGCCAGGACCCGAACATCATTATGGTCGGAGAGATCCGCGATTTAGAGACTGGGGAGATCGCCATTAAGTCTGCCCTGACAGGCCATCTGGTGTTGAGCACACTCCATACGAACGACGCTCCGAGCACCATCAATCGGCTCATCGATATGGGTATTCCCTCTTTTCTGGTCTCATCGTCGTTGAATATGGTTGTGGCCCAGAGGCTGGTCAGGAAGCTCTGTCGCCAGTGCAGGGAAGAGATCCGACCAACCCAGCAGATGTTGGAGGAGTTGGGGATTGACCCGCGCGAGAACGGAGATATGAGGGTCTTTAAGACCAGAGGATGTCCCCACTGCCATCAAACGGGGTACAAAGGTCGATTGGGGCTCTACGAGGTGATGCCGATCACCCCGGCACTCCGCCGCATGATTCATCAAGGGGCATCGGCGGAGGAGCTGAAGAAGCAGGCTGTTTCCGAAGGGATGCTCACTTTGAGGGAGGATGCTCTGCTCAAATTCAAAGCAGGCATCACCTCCTTCGAAGAGGTGATCCGGGAAACCTCAATCACCTGAGAGGAAGGGAGCGATGATCGAACAGAAGTCCGGTGTGAAAATCGACCTTGGAGGGCTCCTGGAGGAGATGATTGCGCGGGATGCCTCCGATCTCCATCTGGCGGTCAATTCGCCACCGCTGTTTCGTATAGACGGTCGGCTGGTGTGTGTCGATCGTCACCTTCTGGCACCTGAGCACACCCAGAAGCTGGCCTACAGTATGATCACCGAAAAGCAGAAGCAGATTTTTGAGGAGAAGAAGGAGCTCGATTTCTCCTTTGGCCTGAAGGATCGGGCCAGATTTCGAGTGAACATCTACGTGGAGCGGGGCTCGGTTGCTGTGGCCGTCCGCCGGCTCCCTGTGGAGATCCCCTCCTTCAACAGACTGGGGCTGCCGCCCATTGTCAGCGAGATGGCCGCCTATCCGCGGGGCCTCGTCCTGGTGACAGGTCCCACCGGAAGCGGAAAGTCGACCACACTGGCGGCTATGATCGATAGGATTAACCGGGAACGGTCGGTCCACATCATCACCATTGAAGACCCCATCGAATACGTCCACGAGCACAAGAGATCTTTGGTGAACCAGAGGGAGGTGACCTTGGACACCGAATCCTTCAAGGGGGCGTTGAAGTACATTCTGAGGCAGGATCCGGACGTGGTCCTCATCGGAGAGATGCGGGACCTGGAGACGGTGGAGGCGGCCCTGACCATCGCCGAGACTGGACATCTCGTCTTGGCTACCCTCCATACCAACTCCTGTGCTCAGACCATCAACCGAATCATCGATGTCTTTCCGGCTCATCAACAGGTGCAGGTGCGAGTTCAGTTGTCCCTCTCCTTGGAGGCCGTCCTCTCCCAGATGCTGTTGCCCAAGATTGGGGGGGGGAGAGTCATGGCTATGGAGGTGATGGTCTGCACTCCGGCCATCAGAGCCCTCATCCGCGACGATAAGATCCACCAGATCTACAGCCTCATCCAGGTGGGAGGGCGATACGGTATGAAGACTATGAGCCAATCCCTCTTCGAACTGGTCGAGAAGGGAGCGATCTCCACCTACGAGGCGATGATGCGCAGCCCTGATCCCAAAGAACTCGACACCATGTTGGAGAAGAGGAGGCAGACTGGGAGCAGCGCAGGGAGGGGTGAGAGAAGAGCAGGCAGACCGTGAGCAACGAAGGGAGGGTCAGCCGTGCCTATATACGTTTACGAGGGGAAGAATCCGGCCGGAAAGAAGGTCTCCGGTGAGGTTGAAGTCCGCACCGCAGACGAACTGTACCGGTGGTTCCGGGCCAATCGGGTGACCGTCACCTCGGTTAAGAAGAGACGCAGGGAGCTCAACCTCAGAATCGGGACAGGGATTAAGCTCGGGGAGATCGCCAATTTTGCCCGCCAATTCGCCGTCATGATCGGTGCAGGATTGCCTCTGTCCCAGTGTCTGGCAGTGATGGCCGCTCAGGTTGAGAACAGACACTTCCAGAAAGTTCTGCGCAGCGTCTCTCAGAGCGTTGAGTCGGGCAGCACCCTGGCCGACAGCTTGATAAGGCACCAAAACGTCTTCGGGGAACTCTTCATCCACATGGTTGAGGCCGGGGAATTGGGGGGTGTGCTGGATGTCATTCTGAGACGCCTGGCCACCTATCTGGAGAAGACCGTGGCCCTGCGACGGAAGATCAAGGGGGCCCTGATGTACCCCCTGGTGATCACTGTGGTGGCCTTCGTCTCGGTACTCTTCATGCTGATGTTCATCATACCGATTTGTGCCAATCTGTTCGCCAACTTCCAGGCCGAACTGCCCGGCCCGACGAAGGTGGTGATCTTTTTGAGCAACACCATTCAGAATAACTTCATCTACATGGGGATCGGCATCGTCCTGCTCATTGTCCTTTATAAGCTTGTCACCCGAAAGGAGAAGGGGCGGCTGGTTCGAGATAAGATCTTATTGGCCCTGCCTGTCTTCGGGCCGGTGATTCTGAAGAGTGCCATCTCCCGATTCAGCAGAACGCTGGAGACGCTGCTGGCCAGCGGTGTGGCCATCATCGAGGCGCTCAACATAACGGCCAAATCGGCCGGAAACATGGTCATCCAGGTGACGGTGCAACGGATGGCCGAACGAATTGCCAGCGGTCAGACCATCTCCGAGCCCCTCCGGGAGAGCGGCGTCTTTCCCCCCATGGTGGTCCAGATGGTCGCCGTGGGCGAAAAGACAGGGGAGGTGGATGCGATGCTGAGCAAGATCGCCGATTTCTACGAGGACGAGGTGGATACGGCGGTCCAGGCGATGACCTCCATTCTGGAACCGATCATGATCGTCCT
>JBHIER010000280.1:0-4976 GCA_046760705.1 bacterium | reverse complement strand
GACACCCGCCAGCCGCTGCGCATGAGGATGACGACCAGAGTCACCACGCCCACCAGGATCAGGATGCTTATCCTCGACTCCGGGGCCACGGACAGCGGCCTGATGAAGGCCGCCAGGCCCAGCACGCCCAGCAGATTGAAGAGGTCGCTCCCTATCAGGTTGCCGGCTGAGATGCCGTGGTAGCCGCGGGTGGTGGCCACAAGGGAGGTGGCCAGCTCAGGCACAGAGGTGCCGAAGGCCACCACCGTCACCGCCACAGCCCAATTGGATATGCCCACCGCCCGGGCGATGGTCACTGCCGAGGAGACCATGAAATGCGAACCGACCAGCACACAGGCCAGCCCGAGCAGCAGCAGCAGACCGTCCTTCCACCGGGCCTTCTCGAGCCTCCCTTCGATCTGGACCTCCTTCGGCCTGGCCCCCAGAAGGCCCACATACAGAGCCAGAAGCAGCATCAGACCGAGCCCCTCCAGCCTGCCTACACCAAAATCGGTCATCAGGGTGACCAGCAGAACTGTCACTCCTATGAGGAACAGGCCGTCGCGAGTGACCGCCTTTCGAGTCACCCTTATCGGTCGAACGATGGCGCACAATCCGAGGATGAAGCCCAGATTGAAGATGTTCGAGCCGACGATGTTGCCCACCGAGATGTCTCCCATCTTCCTCACCGCGGCCAGAATGGTGACCGCGAACTCCGGAACAGAGGTGCCGAAGGCCACCACCGTGAGCCCGATGACGAGCTCCGATACGCCGAAGCTTTTGGCGATCCTGGCCGCCGAATCCACAAGCCAGAACGCACCCCTGGCCACCACGGCTATGGAGAGGCAGACAATCAGGATATCCAGGAGGATACTCACCAGCCCTCATCTCTCATCATAGGAGATCTCCACCACCTCATGTCTGAGTGTCTGATCAATCCGGCCAGGCCTCGAGCCCGATGGCGTCGAGGACAATCCTGGCCGCCTCCATAACATCCTTTCCCGTCCCATCACCAGGGAGCCAGGCAATTTTGTGCGTAGCCATACATCACCTCCGATATTCGACAAGCTCGGTCTCCAGGCTCGACGCACCGTCAGGTGGGCTACCCCACCTCTCAAAGAGGCTGACTGTCCATAAACGATACATGAAAATTTCCCGAAAATCAAGCTTTTTCGTCTTTTCCCCCCACTTTCCGCTCTCCCCCACTCTCTGCAACTATCTGTTCTTCCACACCGGCTTTCGTTTTTCCATGAAGGCCTTAAGCCCTTCGTGGGCGTCCTCTGTGCGCATGAGCTCATCGAGATAGATGGCCTCAACCCTGGAGATAGCCCCATCGACACTCATGTACAGCCCTTTGTCCACGGCCCTTTTGGTCAATCTCAAGACAGGAGCACTCAGAGATGTCAGCTTGGCGATGAATTCGTCCACCTTCTCTCGAAACCCCTCAGTGGGAAAGACTCTGTTGATCAGCCCGATCCGTTCCGCTTCCTTAGCCTCAATCACCTCTCCGGTCAAGATCAACTCGAGAGCCCGATTTCGAGCGATCAGGTGGGGGAAGATGACCGCAGCGATGGGAGGGAACACGCCCACCTTGATTTCCGGCTGGCCGAAGGTGGCCCCCTCTGAGGCGATAACCATGTCGCAGAAAGTGGCCAGTTCGCATCCGCCGCCTAAGGCGGCCCCGTTGATGACAGCCAACGTAGGGGGCTCCAACGAGTTGAGCAGCCTGAACATGCGGTGGAAGACCTCAATCATTTCGTGTACTCTATCCACCGTGTGATCCTTAATATCCACCCCGGCCGAGAAGGCCCTGCCTTCGCCCTCAATGACCACCAACTTCACCTCTGTATCCGATTGGAGCTTCTCCAGTGCAGCGTTGATCTCCCGCATCATCTCGATGTTCAAGATGTTCAGCGGCGGCCGGTTCAGTGTGATTCTGGCCAGCCCCTCTTTAATCTCAAACCTGATGTTTTGGAATTGAGAAGTCATCTCAAATCTCCTTTCTCTTAAGAATACTGAAAGGCGTTAACGTATTGGAAGCCAAAGAATAATGGGTAAACAATATCCGTTTACTACACTCGATGGTTACTCAAATCCGACTCGTCTCTCTCAGCTTTACATACTCCCTGAAAAATGGGTCTCTGACCCGCCTCTTTTATGCCCGATTTGATTTTCTTGATAATGTTGGTCACAGACAGTTTTGCGTTTCTCAATGTGCCTTCGGTTATCTTCGCCGCCAATTCTTCCTTCGACGAGACTCCAAAAAGGTTGACGTCACAGACAAAGAATCCACCTCTCTGCAATCTGAAGAGCACTTCAAGAATAATAGAAGTCTTGCCATACCTTCTGGGTCCAATAAGTATGACGCTTAGTGCAGCGGTAACTAAGGCTGTTACCTCTCTGACCTCTTTCTCTCGTCCGATCAGTTCCTTCCCTCTCACCGGTGTGCCGGTGGGAAAGATCCTTTCCAATTACATCACCACCTTCTGTCCTATCCTGTGTATCCGCACATTCCAACCCGCGGAGAATTCGCCACTGGCAAGAGCATCTCTTCGCCACACTCATGCTTGCGAGCACACCTGTCGCAAAGCCATCCTTCGCCTGACCAAACACATTCAACGCACACCTTTGTGGCAATCTTCCCGCATAACCCACCTGGTATCGAAGGAGGATCATTCCTGGCCAGAACCTTAATGGGCTTGCCCTTGATTTTGCCTTCTCGTTCTGAGATGACCCTCAGGGTAAGGTCCGTAGTGGTGCCGAAATCGTACTCGTGACGGAACTTCGTCCCCGGGACTAACACCTCACCGAGTGCAACATCCATATCTCTTTCAGCATCTAGTCCGAAGAAGTCTATCCACATAGCATCTATTCCCGACCCCGTTGTGTATCTTCTTTCCTGGATCGTGAACGCACTCATGTGTCCGCAGCACTCTACCCAGGTATCTCTGAGGAAATCATCCAGGTCTTCGAGAGTAGCATTGACCGGCGCTTCGATATGCATCCAATACCCTGGCAGGTTGCGTCCCTCAACCACCAGATGGAGAATTTTTGTCTTCCGCCACCTCCGATCGCCCAATGGTGTCTCGGAAACTTCTCTTCGTTTGCAACACCCCAGGTGTTTAGTCATCGCTGCCTTGCTGAAGGTACCATCGCAAAGATTGCACTTTCCCTTCGACATCCGTCTTGTCATCTGTTGGCCTCCCATTTCAAGACCTCCTTGATGGTATTGTACTCCATTAGCCGCCCAACTTCCAAGCCCAATCGCAGATAACGATCTCTATCTCAGCATCATCTTCGATAAGACAATCAATTCTATGGTGACACAAAATTTACTTGCTTTTTATACCAGTTCCTGTTAGGGATACGGGAGGCGTCTTCATTATTTTTCGTGATGAGTTCTTAGTTCATATTTTTCTCTTGACTCTCTTATAAACAATGTGAGTTGTTCTGCTCTCTTGGCGTAGGACTTAGGCAATGGAGGTTGTTCTGGCTTTGCACTCTCGGTTATATGGTCAGCAAAACCTTTCATCTCATGAAGAGCTTCTGCAAGTGTAATTGGTTCATTATAGCATTTTATGTTAGGGAAAGCCTTTGTGTAGTATTCAATTGTTTTCCCCATTATGATAGTAAAAACATCTACTTCAGTAATCAACATCCCGGATTTAAGTGTCCGTCTGATCCATGAAATAGCGTCCTTTAAAATGAGTTCTTTCAAGGCTACCCAGCTATCATCTTTCCATATACTTGGTCTTTTACGACACACCAAGACGCAATCGTATCTTATATTACCCTTGCTTGAATGAAATCCACTTTTTCCGTCTGACCTCTCAATGGGAGTAGCTGAGCAACATCAAGGCGGGTGGTATCAAGAGGATATTCCTCCTCAGCAATGTAGCCCTGAATACGGCCGATCTCGAGTAAATAACCTTTTACATCATCATGGTTAGTTGTAGTAGGCTTAGTCATAACCCTGAGCTCGGTTGGAAGCGAGGGAGTTGTTTCAATCAGAGGTTTCAAGCCCAAAGCAACCCTGGCAGTATTGACTTCTTCAATAGGGTAGCTCTGAAAAACCATCCTGGTTATCATCTGCAAATCATGAGAGGTGTATTTACGAGACTTCCATAGACTTGGAGAAAGGCAGTACTCGATATCGAATTCAAATCGCAGTGGCCAAATCACTTCATTTCTCTTTATCTCATCTGGCCACAGAGGATTCGTTTGTCTGAACTTTGCTACTACATGTCCAAAGCCAACTCTGCCATGCACAGGTTTGGATACATAGAAAAGCAACCCATCTCCTTCTCGCAACATGTTCCACAAAGCTGTAAGCTCTCGAAAGTCCTTTAATCCCCAAATGTTATTGTTTTCAAAAGCCACTTTCCAGTTCTTTTCAGTCCCAACCATAAGCCAAAATTGCCTCATTGTCCTTATCTCCCGAAAGCTTTTAATTGGATTGTGACCCCATCAATGACTTTTACCTCATGAGCACACAGATATTTGTAGTAGAAGCCATTCTGAGCTCGTTCTTCAATTGGTAGCCCATTGTTAAGTTCGGCCTCCCGTTTTTTCCATATTCTCTGGCCGCCACATCTGAGCGAAACACCTTGAACTCACGATAGCAGAAACTGTGTACATCAGTTTCAACCTGCCAATACAATTCGTATAGGCGATTATCCATTATATACCACCTCCTAGTTGCTATGGGTGCAAAAACAAAAGTTCTTTCCAGAAATCCACTCAACTTCACCCTCTTCTTGCACATACTTTCTAACAATACTGCTCACACGTGCCTTACTACCATAGCACATACCGTAAAGGGCGAATGAACCACGATTGCGTCTCCGGGCAGAGCGCTTCGTGAAAATTTCCTCGATTTGTTTCCGTTTTTCAACATGAATTGGCATGTATTTGCTTCCCCAATTTTGTTCAACTCTTTATTTATGTGTATTTGGATGTATTTATAAGAATCCTTTTTCGACGCATGACGCTCATGC
>JBHIER010000279.1:0-4983 GCA_046760705.1 bacterium | reverse complement strand
ATCGGCGGCGTGGGCCACCGTGGCCGTCGGCCCGGTGGGATTGGTCACCTCGATGCCGGCCCCAGCATTGATCTGAGAGACACCACCAGCCGCCCCAACGTCATCTGTGCCATCGGCAAAGCCAGCCGGCAAACCCCACAAATTGTCCCAATGGACCACGTTGGAGCCCACGTTGGGTGCATCTCCATCGGAGGTATTCAGGCTATCCTGGGTGTCGTAGCGCTCATCGTGCTGATGAGCCGAATCGGCAAAGGCATCAGCATGCTTCCCGTCCAGTTTATCTGAGTCAACGGCCTGATCGGTTTTTCCCAGATACCTGTCCGCCAGCCTGGTCAGCCCCTCGTAGAGATCGGAGGCCACACCCGGCCGACCGAAATCATTGCTCGTGTCCATGAATGCGGCCAGAGTCCGACCATCGAGCATGGACGCATTCACCGCCGAGTCGGCCACCGCCGCCCGAAAGGAATAGGGCACACTCACAATCCGATACCTCGGCGATAGCTCTTCCGCATCACCCGTTACTTGCATCCCGAGCCAAAAATCACGATCAAAAACCAGATCCAAAGGGACCTGCAACCCCAGAATGACATTGTACAACCCGCCCTCACATTCTACACTATCGGTCTCCGACCACAGGGGCGCTCCGCCCTCTTCTACATTGTAGATGCGAAAACGGTTGCCATCACCAGCATAACAGCGATGACGGCGCTAACGACTAACATTTGCTTGACGGAACCGAAGCACGAACAACGATTCGAGCTGCGCAACCGATAAACGAACTACGCCACCGAGAAATACATGGGGCGTATCCCATACAAAGACTTTAAGTTCTCGACAATGTCTTAATCAATTCGATAACCTCACGGTGCCTTTCCTCGGCTCTATCGTCCATCCTTCTGAAACCTTCATCCATCCTTCTGAAACCTTCGTCCATCCTTTCTAACACACGACCATTCTGTTTCAGCAGCCTGGCTAATATAACGGAGAGATAGGCACCAACAACCGCGAAATATAGACTGAATAAAATCTGAATTAAATTCATCCCTTTTACCACCTCCATTTTTCAAAAAAATACTCAATTTATAGAGCACGTCAAGGAAAATCCTGAGCTATCGCTCAGGAGGTTTTATTTTCCTGCTCCCTTTTGTATTGTCCGGCTGTAAAGCTTATCACTTATTCTAAACCCCCTTTTCCTCAACTCATCTAAGTCTTGTTTTATGTCTATCAGAAGATCCTCTTCTACACCAAGTTGAAGAATACCAATGACACCCATTTTATTTAATCCCATATAAGCAGCCGTACCCCTTGCCCTTGGATCATCCAGAAGGATTAAATCTGCTCCTATCTCCCTTGCTAAAACAATGGCCTCTGCTTCTCCTCTTTTCAAATATTCAAGGAGAGAATAGACGGCCAAAGTATCCTTAACCTCATCCACTTCTCACCAATTCTCTTTTGAGTCTCACTTGATCCTGGTCGACCTCTTCCCTCAACAACCACTTCTTGATAAACTGCTTGTGGAGTAGATATCTTTTTATACAACTTTCTCATTAAATCAAACCTCCCTATCATTCCGAGACCAATGAGGGTACTTGAATTAGAAACTACTTTCATCTTTTAAGCTCCTTATACTTAGCAATAGCCTCTTGGTCCTCCTCATATTCTCTTTCTGTATGCTCATAGACAGATATTCCCCTGTTATTTAACAGGGACATAAAATCATATCTATGCATACCCGCAATTTCAGCTCCTTTGGCCATACTTACAGCTCCTGCAGTAAATAGATCTAAGGCTATAGACAATCTTACCTTCTGATTGAACTCCATCTTGGGAACCTTGATCGATTGCAAGATCAAAAAGGCATCCTCCGGAAGTTCGACCTCTACTTTCTTTAGACTCGCTGCTTCCCTCATAGCAATTGACCTCCTCTTTTTTGATGGTCAGTTAAATTTTGTATACCCCCCTCAGGGATTCTACCTTCTTTCTCATATATGTAATACTTGATCTTGAAGAGCGCTCTGCCTCTTCATCTTTTCCACCTCCTCATCTTTAACTATGACTTCTCCTTCCTCTTTACCTCCATCTTCAACCTCTGCCCTTGTTGCCTTTACTCCCCAAAATGCCAAATTGGGGTCAGACCTCATTTCACTTCTAATATTTTCATCAACTTCCCAATTTCCAAAAAACAAGGCTGGCATTTCTACCTTTTAGTATACAAAATTTGTCGCAGAAAGTCAATTCATTTCTAATCGATCTCCCCTTGGCACGCTGGAACCAGCGACGATAAGGTATGGACCCTGAAATCTTCAACAGGATCACCGAAGGAAAGGTCCGTCTCCTGGACTGTGCCATCTACAATCATGGCACTTGTTATCGAACTGGACTGCCCCTCGTTCACATAGGTGGCATCGTGGTTGTGATCGCCAGCAGCCACCTGATCGGCAGTGGTTCCGATCTTGTCCTCGGCACCAAGATCACTGTAAGCGGAGAACCGGTCGGTGTGCAATGAGACGAATCGGCAAAAGCACTGGCATGTTTCCCGTCCAGTTTATCCGAGTCAACCGCCGAGTCGGCCATTGCCGCCCGAAAGGCTGTCGGGACACCGACGACCGATACCTCGGCGACAACTCCTCCGCATCACCGGTTACTTTCATGCCCGACCAATAATTGCCATTGAAGTCAAGAGCCAATGGGCTCACCGAGGTGATGACTACGCCAACGACCAAGATTTGCTTAGCCATCGCTCTCCCTCCTTTGATTGTCCCGATCAAATCGGGGGTCAAAAAGGTTAGTTGTGTGTCCCGACTTTGTCGGGGGTTAATTGGTAAATAGGCCATAGTTTTTGCAACGATAACTGTGAATTCTCTGGGTTGACAGCCATATCCGCACCTTTTCGATCGACGCACCTTTGAGCAGGACGGCTCCAACCTTGCCTTCGTATTCGTTGGAGTATCATGCGCGCTATGCAAAGCGCGGCTACGGCACTAAGCCCCCTTAGGCCTTCTCAGACCTTCTGATCCCCTCTCAAATGGTGGAGTCCTTCTTCGTATCCCGTATCAAATATTATCGCATAAACTGGAGAAGTCAACAATCTTTTTGAGACCGGTTCGACTGACCCACCAAATTCACGACCTGCGGGAGGATTTCCTTGTCTTGGAGTTAAGTCGTAAGACTTTTATGGGGACACTGAAGGAACACCTTGACTTAACTCCTATAAGATCATTACTGATTAACTCGAAGCCATTCCTAAGAGCCCCATTCTACCCTGGAATATTCGCCACAGAGGCGCAGAGACACAGAGATAAACAAAAAACAAAATGTTGTGAAATACAGACCCGAAATATATGTCAGATCAGGTGCTGAGACGTAAGACTAATATGAACATCTCTATTTGCTCCGCATCTCAGTAGTTTATGAATTAGTCAGGCTCCATGGACCAGCTTCTCCGTCTCGTATAAAGGTTGACACTGGGAATATTATTGGATACATTTGTTGTTATTTCGGACATGGTGCCACTTGGAACTTCTGAAATTACGGGGACGTTATCAGACGTGATCTCATCGGAGTTTGGAAGAGAGCATCTACCGAGCATAGTCTTCGGTCTTCTGTGCTTTATCTGGGGCTCCACCTGGCTGGCTATCAAGATTGGGTTGGAAGACTCACCCCCCTTTCTATCGGCCGGTCTGCGTTTCGGTATTGCCGGCGTTATTCTCGCCCTCATCATCAAGCTGAAAGGGGTCTCCGTCTCTTACGGGCGGAGGACCTGGCTGCTCATGGTCCTTTCGGGCATCCTCATCGGTCTTGGCTATGCGGCCATCTATTGGGGTGAGCAATACATCCCGTCCGGCTTGACAGCCGTGCTGTTTGCCACCCTCCCCCTCTTCGTCGCCCTCTTTGCCCACTTCACCCTTCGGGAGGAGAGACTGAGCATCTCAAAGATCGCTGGGATTATCGTTGGCTTCGGCGGTGTGGTGCTCATCTTTTCCGACAGTCTCAGTATGGAGACGGAGGCGACCTGGTGGGGTGCTTCTGCACTGCTGCTGAGCTCCGCCGTTTTGGCCGCAATCAATATTCTGGTCAAACGGGAGTTTCATCAGGTCAACCCAGTGGTTTTAACAGCCGTCCAAATGGGCTCAGGAGCTGTCCTACTCCTCCTTTCAGGGGCGATCTGGGAGAGAATAGGCGATTTTCTGATCACGCCGAACTCCGTCGGAGCGCTCCTCTATCTGTCCCTGGTCGGGACTGTCTTCGCCTTCGCCATCTACTACTGGCTCATGAAGCGGATTCAAGTCACCCGAATATCCCTCATCATACTCATCACACCGGTTGTAGCCGTCCTTCTGGGGTGGTTCCTTCTCGAGGAGGCGATGAATCTCAAGATGATAGCGGGAAGTGGACTCGTATTGGCAGGAGTGGCCTTAGCGCATCGTTGAGCGATGCAGAGGTATAATAAATCCTAAGTGATATCGTCGGAAGCGGAATGACAGGTGTCAGCCTTTCCAGAAGGGCTGCCTCAAGATCGCAGAGAGACTCAAGAACCCTTTATCGAACAGCAGCACTTGAACGCTCAGAATCAGATAGGCGAAGTCTCGAAGGATGAGACCGAGGTTCACACTCTGGCCGCCGTTGGTGACATTGAAGCAGCCGCAGTCGATGTCGATCCCTCGCACCACAGCCGAGAAGAGGGCAATACTGAATACGAGCAACATTAAGGAGACAACGAGGGCACTGCTGCGGACAAAGAGGCCCAGGATCAGAAACAGCCCACAGAAGAGCTCCACCCAGGGGAGGGTGACGGCCAAAAGTCCCACCAGCAGGGAGGGCAAGATGCGATAGTTGGCCACCGCCCCGGCAAAAGCTTCGGGATGGAGGATCTTATCGTAGGAGGCATACAGGAAGGTGGCCCCCAGAAAAACCCTGAAAAGGAAAGCCAACACTTTGTGAGAGGCCACTCGCTTGAAAAGTTCGAAAAGACTCATTTCCCAC
>JBHIER010000278.1:0-4998 GCA_046760705.1 bacterium | reverse complement strand
TGCAGACCGGTCTCAAGGCCATCGACTCCATGATCCCCATCGGCCGCGGCCAGCGGGAGCTCATCATCGGCGACCGGCAGACCGGGAAGACGGCCCTTTTAGTGGACACTATTCTCAACCAAAAGCACACAGACGTCATCTGCATCTATGTGGCCATCGGCCAGAAGCTGTCCACCATTGCCGACGTGGTCAAGACGCTCCAAGAGAACAAGGCCATGGAGTACACCATCGTCATCAGCGCCCCGGCCAGTAGTTCGGCCCCCATGCAGTATATCGCTCCTTATGCCGGCTGCGCCATGGGCGAGGAGATCCGGGACAGGGGCGGGCACGCTGTGGTCATGTACGACGATCTGTATAAACATGCCCTGGCCTATCGCCAGATCTCCCTGCTGCTTCGGCGGCCGCCGGGAAGAGAGGCTTTCCCGGGGGATATTTTCAATCTGCACTCCCGCCTGCTGGAGCGGGCGGCAAAGCTGAGCGAGGAGAAGGGGGGCGGCTCCCTGACCGCCCTTCCCATCGTCGAGACCCAGGAGGGAGATTACTCGAGCTATATCCCGACCAACGTCATCTCCATCACCGACGGCCAGATCTACCTGGAGAGCGATCTCTTCTACTCTGGGGTCCGGCCCGCAGTCCACGTCGGCCTGTCTGTGTCCAGAGTGGGGGGCGATGCCCAGATTCCGGGTATGAAGAAAGTGGCTGGCATGCTCCGATTGAATCTGGCCCAATATCGTGAACTGGAAGCCTTCGCCAGGTTCGGCTCCGAACTGGACAAAACCACCCAGGCCCAATTGACCCGTGGGGAGCGGTTGGTCGAACTGTTGAAACAACCCCAATACGTGCCCATGCCAGTGGAAGAGCAGGTGATGACCATCTTTGTGGGGATTCACGGCTACTTGGATGACATGCCTGTGGGAAGGGTTAAGGAGTTCGAAGCGGAGTTTCTCAAATTTATGAGAGATCGGTTTCCAGGAGTGGCCCGGGAGATAAGAGAGAAGAAGGACCTGGACGAGGAGACCACCGATACCTTGAAGAAATCTGTCGAAAGATTCAAGCTCCAATTTATGAGGGTGAACTGATTGCAAACGCTCCGGGAGATAAAGCAGAGAATAAAGGGTGTGACCAACATCCAGCAGATCACCCGGGCCATGGAGATGGTGGCCGGCACAAAGCTCAAGAGGGCCCAACTGCGGACCGAAAGTGCTCGACCTTATGCCGAGGGGATTGGCGAGCTGCTGAAGGGGTTGCTCGGGTCGATGAGCCAACCCTCCCATCCCCTGTTCTGCGAAAGGGAGATACACCATATCGGCATCGGAGTGATCACATCGGAGAAAGGGTTGTGCGGCCCGTACAACAGTCTCATCATCCGCAACGTTTTCGAAAGTTTGGCCGATTACTCTCTGGATCAGATCAAATTCATTCTTTTGGGCAGAAAGGGCTTTCTCCATCTTCAGAGAAGGGGATACCACATCGAAAAATATTATCCAGGGGGGATAGAGACCTTCGGCTATCCTCAGATTGGGCTCATCACCCGGGATATGATCGCCGGTTATGAGGCAGGTGTATACGATGCTGTCGAGCTTTTCTACACCAGACTTGAGACGGTGATGGTCTCTCAGCCTGGGCGGATGAGACTTCTGCCCATAGAGAGGGAGGAACTCAGGCCGAACGGCGAGCGGGAGTATATTCTGGAGCCTTCAGCCGACGTCCTGCTGGCCGAGCTCATCCCGAGATACCTTGAGGCCAGAGTGCATCAGGCTGTCCTGGAGTCCTATGCTGCGGAGCTGGCCGCCCGCCGCTTGGCCATGAAGGCCGCCACCGATAATGCCGAGGAGATGATCGAAGAGCTCACTCGATCCTACAACAAGGCCCGCCAGGAGTCCATTACCAAGGAGATTCTTGAGGTGGTCTCCGGCGCGGAGGCCTTGAGAGGGTAAAAAGATCCCAGGTTCCGACAGAGAACTTTGACGGGAGGCTACGTCTGTGAAAGGAAAAGGACAAGATACATTGAAGATTGGAAAGGTCCTTCAGGTCATCGGGCCGGTGGTTGATGTTCGGTTCTCCTCCGATCATCTGCCAGAAATATACAATGCCGTAAAGATCCAAGATCAGGGCAGAGCCATCAATTTGACCGTGGAAGTGGCTCAGCATCTGGGGGACGACATTGCCCGCTGTGTGGCTCTGGCTGCGACCGACGGTGTAGTTCGGGGCATGGATGCCGTGGACACGGGGGGGCCGATCTCGGTCCCGGTGGGCCGTTCAACTCTGGGACGGGTGTTCAATCTGCTCGGCGAACCGATTGATCACCAGGCCCCGATAGAGGCGGACATGCGCTCTCCCATCCATCGGCCGCCGCCCAGCTTTGAGGAGCAGCAGACGGTCTCCACAGTTTACGAGACCGGGCTGAAGGTGATCGACCTTTTGGCTCCCATAGCCAAAGGGGGCAAGGTGGGCATGTTCGGCGGGGCCGGTGTGGGCAAGACGGTGCTTATTATGGAGCTCATTCACACCATCGCCACCCAACACGGCGGGGTATCGGTCTTCGGTGGCGTGGGAGAGCGAACCCGGGAGGGGAACGACCTATGGCTGGAGATGAAACACACCGGGGTGTTGGAGAAGACGGTCCTCGTCTTCGGCCAGATGAACGAGCCCCCGGGCGCTCGGCTCCGGGTGGGGCTGACTGCCCTGGCCATGGCAGAATATTTCAGAGACGAAGAGGGGGCCGATGTGCTCCTGTTCATAGACAACATCTTCCGCTTCGTTCAGGCCGGATCCGAGGTCTCCGCTCTTTTGGGCAGAATGCCCTCAGCCGTGGGCTATCAGCCGACTCTGGCCTCGGAGATGGGCGAGCTGCAGGAGCGCATCACCTCCACCAGAAAGGGCTCCATCACCTCCATGCAGGCCATCTATGTGCCGGCCGACGATTTTACCGACCCTGCCCCTGTGGCCACCTTCCCTCATCTGGACTCGACCATCTGGCTCTCCCGGGCCATTATGGAGGCGGGGATCTATCCGGCTGTGGACCCGCTGAAATCGACCTCCCGCATCTTAGATCCTCGAGTAGTGGGGCAGGAACACCATTCCGTGGCCAGGGAGGTCCAGCGCATTCTCCAACGGTACAACGACCTTCAGGACATCATCGCCATCTTAGGTATGGAGGAGCTGTCGGAGGAGGATAAGTTGACCGTGGCCCGGGCCAGAAAGATCCAGAGATTTTTGTCCCAACCCTTCTTCGTGGCCGAGCAATTCACCGGGGCCAAGGGCACGTATGTCCCCTTAGAGGAGACCGTCAAGGGGTTCAAATCTCTCGTCCAGGGCGAACACGATGATCTTCCTGATCAGGCCTTTTACATGGTCGGGCCCATCGAGGATGCCCTGGCCAAGGCGAAAGAGCTGGGGAGCAGTGGTGCTGAAGTGTAAGGGAGAAGTTAAATCCAAAATCCAAAATCCAAAATCCAAAATCCAAAGCTTGGCCTCCGCGAAGGTGGGGGATCCAAAATGAAAATTGAAAAATGGCCCGAAAATGTCTGAGAAGTCCTTCACCTTGACGATTGTGACCCCGGAGCGGGAGGTTTTCAGAGGTCAGGTGGTATCGGTCGTCGCCCCCGGCAGTGAGGGCAGTTTCGGTGTTTTAGCTCATCACGCCCCTCTCATCAGCGGAATTGAGGTGGGTGTTCTCTCCTTCAGGCTTCCCGATGGGGAGGGGGCCCTGGTGGCCCTCGGTGGCGGGTTTGCTGAGGTCAAGGGGAATGAGATGACGGTGCTCGTCGCCTCGGCCGAGCAGGCGGGTGAGATCGACGTTGCCCGGGCCGAGGCGGCCAAGCAGCGGGCCGAACGCCGGCTGGCCGAAAGGGAGACCCAGACCGACAAGCCCCGCGCCAAGCTTGCCCTCCAGCGCGCCCTCACCCGCCTCCGGGTGGCGGGAGAGAAATAGGCCGGTATCTATACTATAATTAGAGAATTTACCGTTTGACAATCGGTCATCTACTTACGAATTATCCACTTGGCACAACCGACCTTATTGGGAAGATTTCCACCTGAATTATGCACAAAGCACGTAGTGTAGCCCTTTATGGGCGTAACTGCTGGGACGAGCCCTCACCTGATCTTTTGACTTGACAATGGCTGCGCAGTTCTATAAAAAATTATACAACAAAGAAGGAGGTGAGATAGATGCCGCTAAATCCAGCATTTGGGAGGTTTTTCAAGAAAAAGAGAATGGAATCCGGGTTGACTCTTCGCGCATTTTGTCGGCAGCACGAATTCGATCCGGGCAACATGAGCAAGCTTGAGCGGTGCCTGTTGCCACCACCACAAACCAATGAAATCAAGGAGCAATACGCAAAGGCATTAGGCACCAAGAAAGGTACTGATGATTGGTTCACATTCTTCGACTCGGCGGCAGCTTGCTCAGGTAGGTTGCCTCAAGACATAGCAGATGATGATGAGCTTCTTCGAGCACTACCGCTTATTTTTAGAACTGCCCGAACAGCTAAAATGGATGAGAATACATTGCGGAGGTTCATAGAGGCTATACGACAGCAACTACGTTGACTTTTGTACTGCCATTTCTAACATACTCCGACATAAAGTCCAACGTCATCCTCATTGCTGCTCATGTTACACACGACCAACCGAGGGATTACACCAACGACATATGCGAGGAGATATTCGAAGAAAAGCTTTTCGGTTGGTGGACGGAAGAGTCCCTGTGGCCCAAGGACTGGAACGTCAAAACCTTCTGGAAATGGTTCAATGTGGAATTGCATTCTATGGTCATGGGCCCTTGGATTTATCCCGGCTTTCTTCATTAGTGCAGCATACTGTAGCATACTGTAGCATGCTGCAGCATACTGCAGCATACTGCGGCATAATGTAGAGCGACCCCCGAAATGAGTACAGGATCTCAGGACTTTTGAGGCCGTCCAATTATTGCGCCCTTCGCTTCTCATCCAAAAAATAAAATGTTGACACATGTGGGCCGCTGTGATATATTAT
>JBHIER010000277.1:0-5007 GCA_046760705.1 bacterium | reverse complement strand
CCAACAGGGCCTATCTTGGTCACGTGCAGTTAGCGTACAACCTGACGATTTTTTTCAAGTTATCGTTATTACCAAGGGGTGTGAACCGGTGGACTATAGATACAATCCGGCGGCGATTGATAGCTATACCCGGGAGTCTTGTTCACAAGGCTTCGGGATGGGTATTAAGTTTACCGAAGAGGTGGCCTTATAAGGACATTTTTCGATACGCAGAGAGCAGACTATTATGTCTTGATCCTGGTTGATGGTTGGTTGTAATAGATTTGAAGTAAAAGATAGAACTCAGATAAGAGATTCAGATAAGGGGTAAGGGGGAAGTACATCTTGAAATCCAAACATGGAGCTTTCAGTCATTAGACTGAGGGATTTAGGGAGGAGAAGACATCTCCAAAGGGGCGAAATCTTCAAGAGTTGAGTTCATTTGAGCATGAGAAAACTATGCTTTCAAGGAAAAGGAAAAATCCAGGCTAGAGAAACTGCCGTAGCAGCGCTCGCAGAGGTAGTAGTCCTCGTCCTTGACCTCTTCTTCGCGCTTGCTCTCCCCTTTGACAGTCAAGGTATCCTTCGTGGCAGAGATTTTGATGTCCTCATTGGGTACACCGGGAAGTTCGACTCTGGCAATGATGTTTCTCCCCTTGTCAAAGACGTCTCCGGCGGGGGCCCACGCCCCGGCCTCCAGGACAGGTACTTCGGCTCTGGCCGGCGCCAGCCTCTGACCGAAAAAGCGATCGAATAGCCGATCCATCTCCCGCCGCATATCTGCCATCTCTCTCCACGGATCCCATCTGACCAACGCCATTTTTCAACACCTCCTTACCATAAGAATGCCGCTCGAAGATCCCGCTTCCACCGAAAAATTAATCTTAGGCGCAGTTAGAACTCAACCGCCTCTTCCTTTTTCTCTTTGTCTTCCAATTGGATGGTCGTATGGGTTATGTTAAACTTTTTATTAAGTAGGGAATGCAACTGCTCCAGGATCAAAGGTCCGTCCTTCATGCCACTGACGACCACATGGCCACTTAGGGCCTCTATTCCCGAGGTAAGCGTCCATACGTGAAGATCGTGAATACGTTCTACGCCCGCTACCTGCATCATGGCCTCATGCACCTCTCTTACTGAGATGTGAGTTGGGGTCCCCTCCAGAAGCACGTTGACCGATTCTTTGAGGAGCTCCCAGGTTCGAGGAAGAATAAACAATCCGATGACGACACTGATGATGGGATCAGCATAGTACCAGCCAGTGGTCAGCATAATGAGTCCGGCCCCTATCACTCCGGCCGAACTCAAGGTGTCGCTCCAAACCTCCAAGTAGGCACCTTTAATGTTCAGACTCCCTTTCGAAGGGCCGCGCAGGATAAAAATGCCCATCAAATTGACCACAAGTCCAATAGCAGCCACGGCCAGCATGGGGGCACTCTTAACTTCGGGAGGCTCAATAAATCGCTGATAAGATTCATAGAGAATGTAGCCAGAGACAAAAATGAGCACAACTCCGTTGGTCAAGGCGGCCAAAATCTCGGCCCTGTAGTAACCATAGGTTTTCTGAGGGGTGGCAGACTTCTGGGCAAATCGGATGGCCAGAAGTGCTAATCCCAGCCCCCCACATCGGCGAGCATGTGGCCTGCATCTGAGAGCAAAGCCAGGCTGTGGGGCAGGAGACCTCCTATAACTTCAGCCACAAGGAGGGCAGAAGTCAATCCGATCACCACCATCAATCGCTTTTTATTCTTACCAGCGATAGTTCCGTGTAACATTAGGATTTTACTCCCTGTTCATTCTTGGGGCAAATTTCCTCAGCCCTGCCTATGCCGTGAACGACACGGCAGACAGGCGCAGAGAATTGGCCACTACAGACACCGAGCTGAAGGCCATGGCTGCGGCGGCAATCATGGGGTTTAAGAGCACGCCTAAAAAGGGATAGAGAACCCCAGCCGCGATGGGAATGCCGGCGGTGTTGTAAAAGAAAGCCCAAAATAGGTTCTGCTTGATCGTCAGCATGGTCCGCTGGCTGAGTTGAATGGCCGTGACCACCCCCCGCAAGCCGTCCTTAATTAAAGTGATGTCCGATGCCTCCATAGCTACATCGGTGCCGGTGCCAATGGCAATACCCACGTCAGCCTGGGCTAAGGCCGGCGCATCATTGATACCATCGCCCACCATAGCCACTATCTTGCCCTCCTCCTGAAGCTTTTTGATCTTATGGGCCTTAACATCAGGCAACACCTCGGCCAAGACGCGGTTGATGTTCACTTTAGCCGCAACGGCTTTAGCAGTTCTTCTGTTGTCCCCGGAGATCATAACCACCTCGAGCCCAAGTTTGTCCAGCTCATCCACGGCCTGCCTCGAGTGCTCCTTAACGGTGTCGGCCACGGCAATAATACCCGCTGCAGTCCCGTCAACGGCCACGAACATGACCGTTTTTCCATTGTTAGCCAGAGCCTCAGCTCGTTCCGTCAGTACCCCGAGATTCACATTTTCGTGGAGCATTAACTTGTCGTTGCCCAGGAGAACTTCGCCACCGTCCACTTTCACCTCAATCCCCTGGCCGGGAATAGCATTAAATTCCTTCGGTTTTGAGAGCGATATCCCCTTCTCCATAGCCTTGGCCACTATCGCCTCTCCTAAGGGGTGCTCAGAACCCTTCTCCGCTGATGCAGCCAGACGCAAAATGTCGTCCACCTTGAAGGGTGAGGTGGCCACAATATCGGTAACTTCGGGGTTGCCTTTGGTCAAAGTCCCGGTCTTGTCAAAAACAACAGTGTCCAATCTGTGGGCTATCTCTAAGCTTTCACCGCCTTTGATGAGCACCCCATTTTCGGCCCCTTTACCTGTGCCCACCATAATCGCTGTCGGCGTGGCCAAGCCCAGGGCGCAGGGACAGGCAATGATCAGAACGGAAACAAAATTCAACAGGGCAAAATTAAACGCATGCTCAGGACCGAAAAGAATCCATACGAAAAAGGTGATCACGGCAATGAGTATAACCACAGGAACGAAGATGCTGGCCACTTTATCTGCCAGACGTTGTACAGGAGCCTTAGACCCTTGGGCTTCCTGGACCAATCTGATGATCTGAGCCAGGGCGGTGTCCTTACCCACTTTAGTGGCTTTGAAGGTGAAACTACCCGTCTTATTCACGGTCCCCCCGATCACCTCGTCGCCTTCCCCTTTCTCCACGGGGATACTCTCGCCGGTGATCATTGACTCATCGACGGCCGAAAAGCCTTCAATAGCCACTCCATCGACGGGTATCCTCTCGCCGGGCCGGACCACCACCAGGTCATCGATCTGGACCTCCTCCGCCGGGACATCCACCTCCTCACCATCCCGCACCACTCTGGCCGTCTTGACCTGCAGCCCCATCAATTTCCGTATCGCCTCCGATGTCTGACCCTTGGCCTTGGTTTCCAGCAGCCGGCCCAAAAGGATAAGGGTGATGATAATGGCGGTCGTATCAAAGTAAACATCAGCTTTGAGTCCTCCTTCAGTAAGGACACCTGGTACGAAGGTGGCCACCGTACTGTAAGCGTAGGCAGCGGAGGTGCCAACGGCAATCAGGGTGTTCATGTCAGCCGACCGGTGTCTCAGGGCGCCCCAAAACCCTTTAAAAAACTGACCGCCCGCCCAGAAGAGCACCGGTGTGGTCAGGACGAACAGGAGATAAAACAGAATACTCCGGGGGATAATCGGCTCTCCCAAAAGACCGCCGTGCACACTGCCGATTAAAATGAATGCGGATAAAACAGCACTGACGATAAATTTTGTCTTTAATCTTTTGTGTTGGCGTTCCCTCCTCTGCCGCTCGAAGTCCTCAGGGACGGCCTCTTTTTCAATTTCAAGAACTCTATATGCTCCTGCTGAAGCCACGGCCTTTTTGAAATCGGCCAGCCCTACTTGATCGGGGATGTATTCCACTGTGGCCTTCTCGGTGGCGAAGTTAGCTGTGACCCTAATCACTCCCTTCAGGCTGGTCAGAGCCCTCTCAATCTTGTTAACGCATGAGGCGCAACTCATCCCTTCTATCGGCAGTGTGAGCTTTTCCAGGCCGCCGATGGGCAGATCAATCTTGGCGGTTTTTTTCATCTTCACGGGCTTCTCAACCCCTGCTCGCTTTTCACCAATGAATTTTTTCGGGTTCTCCTCGAACTTTTCTTTGCAACTTACGGCGGAGAAATAGTATGTTTCTCCCTGATGGACACTCGTTGCCGCTGCGTCTTTCTCGTCCACCTCCATGCCGCAGACTGGATCAACAGACGTGTCTCGGGATTTTGTCATTATCTGTCATCTCCTAACTGAGCGATATTACCTTATAGCGTCCTCAGCATCACAAACTATCGACCACCTTTTTCAACTTATCCGCTACCTGGGTCGCTATCTCTCGCAGCTTCGGGTTATCAATCATGCTCATGGCCGCCACCGGGTCTATAGCAGAGACGACTGTTTTACCTGAATCGTCCTCATAAACGATGACATTGCAAGGCAAAAGTAAGCCGATCTCTCTTTCGGCCTGAAGAGACTGATAGGCGAAGGGTGGATTGCACGCTCCCAGAATGATGTATTTCCTGAAGTCTACATCCAACTTTTCTTTCAACGTTGCTTTGACATCGATTTGCGTCAAAATGCCGAAGCCCTCCTTTTTGAGCTCTTCGGTCACCCTTTCAATGGCCGTCTCGTAGCTAACATCCAGTGTTTTGGAAAAACCGTATTCCATGATGCCCTCCTTTTCACGTCGGGTGTCAGACAGTGAAATTTCAGCGGTAGATGATATTATTGACCCATACCGCCCTCCGGGTAGCAGACCCTACGGTCTGCCACCCGACCATTCACAAAAGCAACTGGTACGGTTATGAACCGCAGGGGACTCACTTGCCCAGGGCCTGCTCAAGATCCATGGCGTGTTCCTGCTCAACAGCCAAGATTTCCCTCAATTTCTGAGCCAGATGAATGAGCTTAAGCTCTTCGGCCTGTTCAATCCGGGCCATATATCGATTTATGGCATCGTTCTCA
>JBHIER010000276.1:0-5028 GCA_046760705.1 bacterium | reverse complement strand
ATATGCACGCTTCGCCACATTTATGGCATCTTTTGCCACTGGTATCTATATTTAGGGCGGGCAGGTGCCGATACCCAGGATGACGTTCACGATGCCAACCAAATCCAAAACGTTGACAGTCTCATCTCCGTTGCAGTCGGCGGCCCAATACTGAGTCGGGGTGGGATCGTATGATTCGAGGATAATATTTACGGCGAAGACGACGTCCAGCACGTTTATTTGGCCATCCCCATTCACATCGCCCTTTACAGACTCGCGAATGATTATGGAAAAATCCTTCCTGTGGGTTGCCGAGGCAGAATCGGTCACCTGAACGGTGAAGTCGGCCGTATCTACCAAAGTTGGCACCCCAGAGATCAGGCCCGGGGAGTCCAGGCTCAGCCCTTCGGGTAGAGAACCAGAATAGAGACTCCAGGTATAAGGAGGTGCCCCTCCAGTAGCTGAAAGAGTCTCACTGTAAGCTATACCCACCGCACCATCTGGTAGAGTATCCGTAGTGATGGTTAAGGGGATATAAAGAAGGCTGAGATAGGCTTGGCCTGCATCTTCTCCGCCAAAATCATTGTCAGCCGCACCGATGAGGATGTCATCGTATCCGTCGCCGTTGAAATCACCGCCGCCTGAGATGGACCAACCGGCTTGGTCGTATGCCTCTTCGCCAATAAAGGAGACATCTGCCTCCCACAAAGGTGTGCGCATCGCCCAACCACTGGGCTTGCCCAAGATGAGATAGACCTGACCGGCTCTGCTTCCGCCCTCATCATTCCAGATAGCCACGATGAGGATGTCATCGTACCCGTCCCCGTTGACATCACCAGCGCCTGAAGCTCTGAACCCGGCCCGGTCGCCCTCCTTTTCCCCGATAAAGGAGACGTCGGCCTCGGACAAACTTGTCCTCATCGCCCAACCGCTGGGCTTGCCCAAGATGAGATAGACCTGACCAGCAGTGTCCGCCCCAGCACTGCTCCAATTGGCACAGATAAGGATATCGTTATACCCATCGCCATTGACATCACCAGCACCTGCGACTGTATGACCAGATATATCTCCCTCATTTTCACCGACAAAGGAGGCGTCGGCAGCGGATAAAGGTGTGCGCATCGCCCAGCCATCCGACTTGCCAAGAATAAGATAGGTCTGACCAGCATCACCTGCACCATAGCCGTTCACAGGAGCACCAATGAGGATATCATCGTATCCATCCCCATTGACATCCCCAGCAATAGAAACGCCGCTGCCGGAAAAGTCCCACCCGTTTTCGCCCACAAAGCTCGCATCGGCCTCCGAGAGGTCCATACGCATCTGCCACCCATCCGGTTTCCCAAAGATAAGATAGGTCTGACCGGCAAGATTACCGCCATAGGGATTGCCATAGGCACCGATGAGGATGTCATCGTAGCCATCGCCATTGACATCACCAGCCCCTGAAACCCCTGTCCCATACCCACCAGACATGTCGTATTCTTCCTCCCCCACAAAAGAGGCATCGGCTTCGGACAAATTCATGTGCATCTCCCAGCCACTGGGCTTGCCCAAGATGAGGTAGGTCTGCCCAGCCCAATGTCCGCCATAGCTGTCGATAGGATTGCCGATGAGGAAATCATCGTATCCGTCTCCGTTGACATCACCGGCATTATAAACATCACCAACATAGTCTCCCGCATTTTCGCCAATAAAGGAGGCATCGGCCGTGGACATATCCGTACGCATCGCCCAACCGCTGGACTTGCCGAGGATGAGATAGATCTGACCGGCGTTACTCCCACCATAGTCATTTCGCACAGCACTAATAAAAACGTCATTGTAGCCGTCCCCGTTGATGTCAGCAGCTAATGAGACTGAGACCCCCAACCTGTCATCTCCATTTTCGCCAACAAATGAAGCATGAACCTGACTCAGATCGATTCTGTCAATGGCCTGAGCAAAGCCGAACAGACCAAATATCAGCGCCATAACCAACGCCCAGATGCTAAAATAGTTTCTCATTCCAAGGTTCCCCTTTTCATCATTGATGTTCTACCGGTTTTGTCGGTTAATAATCTTAACAGAATTAACTCATACGAGCCGATCGAACTATTAAAAGCCACTGTGTCTCTTAAGTCTTTTCTCTAATTCCCCTTCTTCTTTCATGGGCACAGCCCCCCACTTCCACAAATTCTATTTTACCCTCCTCATCAATCAGAATTTTTTGAGGAAGACCCCCGCATTTGTATTCTTCTTTAACTTCTCCATCAGGGTCTATCACCACCTCAAAATCAAGGTCGTATGAAGAGATAAAGTCTTCTGTGACTTCAAGATTGTCCTGGCTTATGCCCAAGACATCCAGACCATCACTCCTGAGAGCCAGCAATCTCTTCCAATTGGGTATGTCTATAGCACAGCCTGCACATTCGGTGAGCCTTCATTTTTACCTATTTCTCCTTAGTTAAATTCCTGATAAATAGTTGGGGAGCTGAGCGAAAAATTCGCTCAACCCCCGATTAGCTTGCGCATCCTCCATTAACTTAACAGCAGAGGACTGATCTTCTACCACTACAGGGGCAGTCATATATACAACACTGGGGGTCGTAGCAATAATTGCCCGAGCGAGGATTTTTGTAGCATATCCCAGGCCTGGGACATTGATCGTCATCTATGGTATCTGCACATAAAGTCCCCGCACTAAACACAGGAACAGCGAGCAACTGATTTAGCCCGACTATTATTGCTGCAAGCACGAGCAGAGCGACAACCCCACTGAGCAAGCCTTTTACCCTCATCTTCTCCTACCTCAAAAAAAACGTCTACATATGGACATTCATCACGATAGATGACAGAGACCTAAAATTCGAACCTAAAAAGAGTAAAATTTCCCCCTTTGTCAAGCATTTTTTGAAAAAAATTGATTGTTACCCTCTACCACGTCCCCTATCAACATGTAGCCCCTTTTTACTGTTTTCCTCAATATATTGTGGTATTTAGCTATAATACACAAGGAAATTTACGATGAAAGAAGTCAAAGCCATTGTTCAGCCCTTCATGCTGACGAAAGTTGTTGATGCCTTGAAAAAGATCGAAGGGTTACCAGGGCTCGCGGTGGATTCCGATGTCGGAGGATTCGGCCGGAACCGGGCCGCCCAAGCACGCTATAAGATCGTGGAGGAGGCGGTAGAGTACGCCCCGAAGGCGAAGCTGGAAATCGCCGTCTCCGATGAACTAACCGAACTTGTGGTCGAAACAATTAAAAAGAATGCTCATACCGGGAACCCCGGCGGCGGGAAGATCTTCATCATCGATGTGTTAGACGTGGTCAAGATCCATACCAACGAGCGAGGTGAAAATGCGCTGTAGAAATTATACAATCCTGGGTATATTTTGGAATCACGATCAACAGAGGACGAAACAGGGGTGATGAACTTACGATATGGAGTGATTTCATGGTTGGATGTGGGGATAGGGTACACTGTAGCAGCGGAAAAACCCATCTGGAGTGCTCGGCTTTAAGGCCTCTCAGAAAGCGAAATGGGCGACCAATGCCGACTTTTATCTCAAAGAGCATTTTCTCCCTGCTTCTTACAAGCGGTGTGCTTTCAAGACCATCAGAGATGTTCTGTATGCCCAATCAGGCACCATTCGTCAGACACCCCAAGAGATTACTGTCTCCCTTAGCCCATATACCCAGGAACCAGAACAGCAAAGATTAGCTGAGTCCGGAGCCCGCTGATCAGAGAAGCTTTTCTGTTAAAAAAAGGTTGACTATGAGCCGTCTTTGTTGTATTCTTATAGGCCACGGCGATATCGCTGTCCTCCGTACGGATAGTGAAACAGGTGCCCTCTCTTTTCCGAAAGGAGTTTTGGCGTGAAGCAATTATTAATTATATGTATGGATGAACCTCAGGGCTGCGCTCCAGTGGATCCTTCGGGAGGGTGTGCGTCATGTGGCCCAGTTCTGGAGGGAGGAAGACGGTAGCAGGGGGGAGTTTGCACAGTTTTGCACCCTGGGCCCGCGTCACCGAGGACTTTTTCAAGACGAAGATCGCCTTCGCCTCCATTTTTGCACTCTAAAGGAGCGTTTGGAACTCGGGCCGACGTGGACCCGGGAGCAGTGGGCCCAGGCTCGTCTGTTATCTACGTGCACCACCTTTTGACTCCTGAAGGAGCTCGGCCCTTTCCTGAGGGGCTGTCCAAGCAGGAGATGATCTACCAGGTGATGGAAAAGATCATCAGACGGCAGATCCCGGCGGCAGTGGACTGGACCCTGGCCACGAACGAAGTGACGGTGGTCGATGGGGATGTTCCGGCCACCTGGAAGGGGGAAAGAGAGCCTGGAACCGGTGTTGACAATGCACCGGAGCCGGATATATTCAAGGCGGAGCAAGGTGCCGACCCCTACTATCCGACCGTGGCCGCCATGATGGATCGCCGGTTCCAGAGGGACCGGGAGATTCCAGAGGATGAGGCAAAGGCGCTCTTCTCCGGAAGCTGGGGTTTTCCGAGGAGACAGCGCAATTCTTGGTTTCCAAGATTGCCGTTGACCCGTCCCGGGGAGCCGGACATGCCATGGGCCCAGGCCGGCGGGTGGATAAAGCCCACTTACGCACAAGGATCCCATCCACCGGCATGAACTACAAGGGGTACAATATTGCCCTCCACGAGTTCGGCCACAATGTTGAGCAGGTCTTCTCTTTGAACAGGGTTGATCATACCCTATTGCGGGGAGTGCCCAATACCGCCTTCACCGAAGGGTTCGCCTTCGGCTTGCAGCCTCGGGATCTCCTACTCATAAAAAAGAGATTCCGCCACTGCGGCCGGAATGACAGGTAGAGGGTTAAAGACAGGAGTGACAAGAGGGAGATACGGATATGGCTGACATCATTGATTACAAGATCTACGGGGATGATATGCAGATTGTTGAGATTGAACTGGATCCTCATGAAGGGGTGAGGGCTGAGGCTGGAGCGATGATGTACATGGGTGAGGGGATCGAGATGGAGACCTCTGCCGGCGGTGGATTGTTCAAAGGGTTCAAACGAATGATCACCGGAGAGA
>JBHIER010000275.1:0-5087 GCA_046760705.1 bacterium | reverse complement strand
CGGGAACTTGGATCACTTTGCCCGTCGTCTTGACCGTATCGCCCTCTTTGATCTTCTCGTCGGCCCCCAGCAGGATAGCCCCGATGTTGTTCTCCTCCAAATTCAAGGCGATGCCATACACCTCGTGGGGAAACTCCAACAACTCACTGGCCATACAGTCGTCCAGCCCGTAGATTCTGGCCACACCGTCGCCCACCTGAAGCACAACCCCTGTCCCCTCCATCTTGAGCTCTTCTGTAAAGCCCTCAATCTCTCTCTTTATGATCGTTGTCACCTCTTCCGGTCTCAGAACCATAGGCGCGATCCCTCCTTAGGCGATCTTGGCTTTCAACAGGGCCTCTTTGAGGTTGCTCAGTCGCTGTTTGAGACTTCCATCCATGACCGTATTGTTGAAGCGGACGAGCACGCCCCCCAAAATTTCCGGAGCCACCTCGGTCTCGATCTTCACAGTCTTGCCGGTGAGGGCTTCCAAATTTCGCCGGAGCAGGTCCACTTTGGCCTCAGGCAGGGGAATGGTGCTCTGAACTCTGGCCCTCATCACTCCCCTGGCCTGGTCGGCAACCCTGGTGTAAACCTCTAAGATCGACTCCAATATCTCTTCTCTTCTCCTCTTCACCACCAGGCCCAGGAAATCCTTGACCAACGGAGAGACCAGCGGGGCAAAGACCGTCTCGATCAATTCCAACTTCTTGGCCTGGGCGATGCGCGGATTGCACAGTATCGGCATCAACTGGCGATTCTCGGCTAAAATTCTGTCCACAGCCTCCAGCTCCTCCTCAACCTGGTCGAACATGCCCTCATCAGCCGCATAGGTGAAGAGGGCCCGGGCATATCTGGTGACTACGGTTGTTTCGATCACGCCCTCCTCCCCACCTCATCGATGAACTCATCGACCAATCTCTCGGCGGTGGGTTGATCTATCGACTTCTCAATGATCTTGGAACTGGCCAGAATTGTCAGGTTGACCACCTGATCCCGGATCTCAGTTAGAGCCTGTCTCTTTCCCAGGTCGATGTCATGGAAGGCTTTGGCCTTGATCTTTTCCGCCTCCTGGTGCGTCTTGGAGATGATCTCGTTGCTGATCTCCTCGGCCTTCTTGATGGCGGCTTGAATCTTCTCCTCAGCCGCTGCTTCGATCTCGTCCAAACGCTTCTGATAGTCTTGCTTCAACTTTTCGGCCTCTGCTTTCTCCTGCTCGCTTTTGGCATAGGTGCTCCGAACTTCCTCTCGCCTGGCTCTCAGAGCGTCGGTGATCCGCCCGAAGAGGAACTTTTTGAGCAGGAGAAAGAGGACCAAAAATCCAGCCGCCTGAACTAAAATCAATTTGAAGTTCAGGCCCAAGGCATGTAACGCCGTCTCCATCAGCGCTCCTCCTGTTTACTTGGTCACCTCTCTGATTGCCTGTAGCACAGTTTCGGTGGCCGGCAGCTTGGTGAACAACATAATGGCTATCACCAGCGCATAGATGGTTAGCGCTTCGATGAACGCCAGACCGATGATCAAGGCCATTTGGATGCTTCCTGCCGCCTCTGGTTGTCTGGATATCCCTTCCATGGCGGCCTTTACAGCCTTTCCCTGGCCAAAGGCGCTGCCCACAGCCGCAATGGCAATAGCAAATCCCGTCGCCGCCGCCAAGATCGCAAAGTATACCATGTATTCCTCCCTTCTATTTAAGAGTTGAACTCCTCAATGTTCAGTGGCCCCAATGGCTCCGGCAATATATATACCGGCCAACGTGGCAAAAATGAGGGCTTGAATAAAGCTGAACAAAATCCCCAGCAACACCATCGGAAGTTGGACGGGCAAAGGTATGAAGCCCAAAATTACCGGTGAGAGCCCAATAAATATGACCGTGACCGTGTGCTCTCCGGTGATGTTGCCAAACAGACGCAGGGACAGGGAGATGGGGCGGGCGATCTCCCCGATCAGGTGAACTGGAAACATGATCGGGAACAACCACCACGGCTCCCCAATGAGATGCCTGAGATATCCCCAGGCTCCCTGCCCTTTGATCCCAACATAATGGGTGCAAAAAAAGACCACTAAGGCCAGGCCTAAAGTAACACTCAGCTTATCGGTCGCAGAGTGCATTAAAGGAATTATGCCGAAGAGGTTCATGAGCAGAATGTAGATGAAGAGACTACCGATAAAGGGGAGAAAAATCACGCCCTCAGGTCCTATCAACCCTTTGACAAAGGTCTCCAGCCGTTCGACCACCATCTCAAGAAAGGCCTGAGAGCTTGTGGGAATTCTTCTCAGATTTCGAGTCAACACCAGCGACAGCAGGACCAGAATGAGAGCCACGATGACGGACATGATCACCGGCAGCCAGTCGTGGAGCGGGAGCCCCCAGAATTTCTGGTGCATGTCTATGCCGAACAGATCCAAAAAGGAGGGCAACTCCTCCATCCTCAATTCCCTCTACTCAGACCCTGAGCGACGGTCTGCCAGTACCGCGCCGATGGCCTTGAAAACGATGACCGTCTGGACCAGGCCGATTCCCGCCAGCAGAGCGACAGGACTGGGTTCTAAATAGCGAAAGATCAAATAGACCGCAATCCCCAACAATGGGTATTTTAGTATACCGGTTTTGAGAAAGAAGAGTCCGGCCTCTCTCGTCCCCCGGGACAGTGCGCGTTCTGCGGCTGAACACAATGTTTTGAAAAAAATGAGGCTTATAGCCATTCCGATAGCCAAACCCAGGGTGATTGGAGCAGAACAGGCCAGGAGTGAAAGTACAACAGATATCCCGGCCAAAATCAAGGAGGTGCGAAGGACCTTCCTCAAAAAGTCGATGCTTAAAGAGGTGAACACCGTTCTCAAAATTTCAAGGTTGCTTGTCGGTCATCTTTTTTAGTATCTGAAAATATTCCACAAATCCAGCCGCCACCCCCACCAGGAGAAAGAAGAGCATAAACCAGGGATCTGTTCCCAAAAGCCTGTCTATGTATCGACCTATACCATACCCAATCAGAACAGATATGGCCATCAGAAAGCCGAACCCTCCAACCATCCCGAGAGCCCGGAAGCTCTTTTGCCCATCTTTTTTTAGTGCGCCCACCCTATTAACACTTGATACAATCTGAAAACTGGACTATATTTGTCACTCCCGGTGGCGCCAAAACGTGCATTAAATTATAACACCGGAGCAGAAAGTCAAGCAAAAAAGTCTGGCCCAACTGAAAAATTGGGGCACATCCACCGCCATCTCGAACTGAGGTGCCATGAAAGGATCGCCCATATTCTGGGCAGCCGTCGCCCTTTTCTCTCTTCTCCTTCTGCAAGGGGGCTTTGCGCCGTCGGCCCCATCCTCACCCCAGGCTGCTGAGGCGGACCAGATCCCTCTCGACACTCTTCTGTTGAAACTGATCATTATTCTGGCAGCGGCCAAGCTTCTCAGTGAGCTCTTCGAGCGTCTGAGTCAGCCGGCGGTTCTGGGGGAGCTGGTGGCCGGGGTCATCATCGGATCGAGCCTTCTCGGCTGGGTGCAGGTCGACAATTACCTCCAATTTCTGGCTGAGATTGGAGTTATCGTCCTCATCTTCGAAGTGGGGCTGGAATCGGACTTGAAGGAGCTTCTCAAGTCGGGTTTTTCCGCGATTTTCGTGGCTGCCCTCGGTGTGCTCCTTCCCTTTGGACTCGGCTTCTTCTCCGTCAAACTGATGGGGATTGGCGGAGGGTCCATGGAGGTGGCTGTTTTCTCGGAGCCGCGCTCACCGCCACCAGCGTCGGGATTACGGCTCGAGTTTTAGGAGACTTAGGAAAATTGGGGGGCAATGAGTCGAGAGTGATCCTCGGCGCGGCCATCATAGACGATGTGATGGGGCTCGTCATCCTGGCCACTGTGATCGGCCTCATTCAGAGACACACGCTCGAAGCTGGCCACCTGCTGCTGACGGCTGGATCGGCCGTCGGCTTCTTGGTCGGTGCCCTTGTCGTGGGCGTTTTTGCCTTGGATCATGAGGCTGGTTGACCGGCTGCGTGTCAGGGGGGTCATCTTCGTGGCCTCTTTTCTGTGGTGCCTCTTCCTGGCTTTCGTCGCTCACCGGATCGGTCTGGCCACCATCGTCGGTGCCTTCGCCGCCGGTCTTGTCGTCGAGAAGGCCACTCCGAAGGTGCGCATCGGTGATCTGATCAAACCTGTGGCCGACGTCTTCGTCCCCATCTTCTTCGTCACCATGGGTATGATGGTGCACATCCGGGCGGTTTACTCGGCCCTCATCCTGATGGTCATGGTCACCACCTTCATCACCCCTCCCCTGCTCAAAGCGACCTTGTCTCAAGAATAGATTCGTGCCGGATCAACCTTTGATGCATCCCATTGGGCGGACGCGGAGGACCTTGCGGGCCAGCCCGGCCCGATGGATGGCTTCGATGACTGCGGCCACATCTTTGTAAGCATCGGGGGCCTCCTCTGCCAGTCCGGGCATGGAGTGGCCGAGGACCAAAATCCCTCGTTCCTTGAGCTCCTCCTGCAACCGGTGGCCGCGAAACCGTCTCTTGGCCGCATTGCGGCTCATCCTTCGCCCCGCTCCGTGGCACACCGAGGCGAAGGCCTTCTCCTCACCGGACTCCGTACCCACCAGGATATAGGTCGCCGTCCCCATGGTGCCGCCCACGATGACAGGCTGCCCGATAGAGCGGTAGACATCGGTCAGCCCCTCCCGGCCCGGGCCGAAAGCCCTGGTGGCCCCTTTGCGATGGATGTACAGCTCCTTCTCCTCACCTCCGACCATGTGCTTTTCCACCTTGCACGTGTTGTGGCCCACATCGTAGAGCATATGAATCTCTTCACTCGGGAACATCTTCTCAAAGGTCTGCCGGACGAGGTGGCAGATCACCTGGCGGTTGGCAAAGGCGTAGTTGATGGCGCAGTTGACGGCGGAAAAATACCGCCTCCCCTCTGGTGAATCGATGGGTGCGCACACGAGCTCCCGCTCCCTGATGGGAATACCGTACTTTCTGGAAGCCTCGGCCAGGGTCTTGAGATAATCGGTGCCCACCTGATGGCCCAGGGCCCGCGAGCCGCAGTGGATGGTGATCACCACCTGGTTCAGGTTCATCCCGAACTGTTTAGCCGTCACCGG